>NZ_JAYMZS010000046.1:0-63452 GCF_035828755.1 Amycolatopsis sp. H20-H5
CTGCACGGCTGCCTCAAAACCCACACCCACTACAACGAAAACACAGCCTGGGCACACCACACCACCACACAAACCAGACAAAACACCACCGCCGCTTGACAAACAAAACCCAGGGATGTCTTCAGGGACTTCAGCGGACGGGTGCGAGTGAGGGGCCGAGGCGGCGGGCGTGAACCACCGCGTCGTACACCCGGCCGAGTGACATAGGAGCCCAAGACCCCCGAAATTGTCGGACCCCAGTGGTGTCCTCGAAGGCGAGAGCGGTGACCCGGCCGGGGCCCGCGAACATCTGGAGGAGGCAGTCCCATGGCTGGAGACACGGTGATCACGGTGATCGGCAACCTGACGTCCGACCCCGAGCTCCGCTTCACCCCGTCCGGCGCGGCAGTCGCGAACTTCACCGTCGCGTCCACGCCCCGCGCGCTGGACAAGGCGTCGGGTGAGTGGAAGGACGGCGAAGCGCTGTTCCTGCGCTGCAGCATTTGGCGCCAGTACGCGGAAAACGTGGCGGAGTCGCTCACACGCGGCACCAGGGTCATCCTGCAAGGGCGGCTCAGACAGCGGTCCTACGAGACCAAGGAGGGCGAGAAGCGCACCGTCGTCGAGCTCGAGGTCGAGGAGATCGGGCCCGCGCTGCGCTATGCCACGGCCAAGGTGACCAAGGCCGGGCACGGCACCGGCACCGGCACCGGCGAGAGCGCCGACTCGTGGACGCGGACACCCGTGGCCGCCGGTGTGGGCGAGCCGCCGTTCTGAACGCGCGGCGCCGAAGAGCGGGCTTTCCCGGCGGATTCCGCCCGGAAAGCCCGCTTCAGGAGACTATGTTTCAGGAGACTATGGCGAGATGCTCGGCCAGGCGGCCGAGGAAGGGGCGCTGCCCGGCGCCGAGCTTCACCGCGGCCGTCTCGAGGTCGAACCAGCCGACCCGGTCGATCTCGGGGAACTCCTGCAGCGTGCCCGAACGCGGCGGCCACTCCATCTCGAACGTGCCGGGGTCGACCAGCGCGGGGTCGAGTTCCCCGGCCACCGCCCAGATCGTCACGATCTTGCCGCCGGACTGCTTGACCTCGCCCAGCGGGACGTACTCACCCTCGGGCGCGGGCAGGCCGAGCTCCTCCTGGAACTCACGCCGCGCGGCGGCCTCGGCGGTCTCGTCCTGCTCGTACTCGCCCTTGGGGATCGACCAGGCCGAAGCGTCCTTGCGGGCGAAGTACGGCCCGCCCATGTGCCCCAGCAGCACTTCGACCTCACCCGAGACGAAACGGAAGACCAGGATCCCGGCACTGCGCTTGACCGCCATGCCGCCCAGTCTCCCGTGCCGCCCGCCGGCTCGTTCAGGCACTCCTGCGCAAGGAGTCCAGTGCCCAGCGACCCGGGCCGACGAACGCGAAGAGCAGGAAGATCCAGCAGAACAGCACGGACTGCTCGCCCATGTTCTGCAGCGGGAAGAGGCCCATCGGCGCGTGCACGGTGAAGTAGGCGTAGGCCATGACACCCGAGCACAGCACGGCGGCGACCCTGGTGAACAGGCCCGCCAGCACGAGCGCGCCGCCGATCAGCTCGAAAAGGCTGCCCCACCAGCCGGGCCAGCTGCCGAGCGGCACCGCGCCGCCCGCGCCGTCGACTCCGCCGAAGGTGCCCCAGAGTCCCTGGGTCGCGTGGCAGACGAACAGGAAGCCGACGACGATCCGCGTCGCGGAAAGGACGAACTCGGTCGACTTGGCGCCGGTCTTGGCGGTGGCTTCGGTGGTGCTCTCGGTCCTGGTGGCCGTGGTGGTCATCGCACTGTCCTCTCGGTGGTGTCCGGTGGGCTTTCACCAGTACGTCGAGCGGCCCGGCGCGATTTCGACCTCGGCCGGAAAAGTTTTCGGACGAGTTTCCGCGGGGTCAATCTAGGAAGGTGATGTTCCTAGATGGGTGTCAGACTGGGACATGCTCGAAACCTCGGCACGCCTGCTCCGTCTGCTTTCGCTGCTCCAGATGCCCCGGGAATGGACAGGGACCGAGCTGGCCGGACGGCTGGAGGTCAGCGGCCGCACAGTGCGCAACGACGTCGAGCGGCTGCGGTCCCTGGGATATCCGGTGCACGCCACCCGCGGCGCCGTCGGGGGGTACCGGCTCGGCGCGGGCGCGGCCATGCCGCCGCTGCTGCTCGACGACGAGGAGGCCGTCGCGGTCGCGGTCGGGCTGCGGACCGCCGCCACCGGAACCATCGCCGGGATTGAGGAGACGGCGCTACGGGCGCTCGCGAAGCTTGAACAGGTGCTCCCTTCCCGGCTGCGCCACCGCGTCAACACGCTGCAGACCGCGATGGTCCGAGTGCCCGCGGACAATCCGGGGCCGACCATCGACGCCGCGACGCTCACCGCCATCGCGGCCGCGTGCCGGGACCGCGAGCGGCTCCGGTTCGACTACCGGGGGCACCGAGGCGAGCAGAGCGTGCGCGTCACCGAACCGCATCGGCTGGTCAACTGGGGGCGGCGCTGGTATCTCGTGGCCTGGGACGTCGACCGGGGCGACTGGCGGACGTTTCGCGTAGACCGGCTGGTGCCGAAAATTCCGACCGGGCCCCGGTTCAGCGCCAGGGAGGTGCCAGGGGGTGATGTCGCGGCTTTTGTCTCCCGGCGGGTTTCCGCTGCCGCTTGGCGGTACCGGGCGCGGGTGACCGTGCACGCTTCGGCCGAGGTCGTCGCCGAACGGATCAACCCCGCAGTGGGGGTGGTTGAGGCCGTGGACGCGCGGACCTGTGTGCTAGAGACCGGGGCCGACAGTGTGGAAACTGTGGCTGTCTATCTCGGGTTGCTGGGAGTGGACTTCACGGTGACGGAGCCGCCTGAGTTGGTTGAGGCGCTTCGGGTTCTTGCTGAGCGGTACCGGCGGGCTGTGTTTTTTGGCCAGCGCGCTCACAAACTCGCGCCGCCAGGTCGCCCCTGACTTCCAGCGTAAGTGCGGCTTTTGCTTGAAGGGGGGCGACCTACCGTCGCGAGTTGGGGCGGCCTGGCGGCCGCAAAGAGGGCGCGCGGCGGTGAAGTCTCCACTCGCAAAGCTCGCGGAGACGCTGTGGTCCCGGACCACAGCGGTGGCGGGGTTTTAGTGGAGCGTGTCGGGGACAAGTCTGGATGGAGCGTGACTGGCGCGGCTGAGTCTGGGCGGTTCCGCACACTGTGAAGTCTTGGGGTCCGAGGCCAAGCGTGGCCAAGTCTTGGAGGTCCGGTGACTGGCGCGGCTAAGTCTTGGCGGTTCCGCGCATTGTGAAGTCTGGGCGACCGGTGACTGTCATGGCCGAGTCTTGGGGACCGGTGACAGGCGTGGCTGAGTCTGGGCGACCGGTGACAAACGTGGCTGAGTCTTGGGGACCGGTGACAGGCGTGGCTGAGTCTGGGCTGCTCGTGGCGGGTGGCGGGTGGCGGGTGGGGGTGGGGGTGGCGCCGCTGTTAGTAGCTGGGGGCTAGGTCGTTGCGGGCCATTACGTGCTCCATCAGGATTGTCAGTACCTGCTTGGTTGAGTCGCGTTCGCGAGCGTCGCAGAGGAGGAGGGGTACTTCGGGGCCCAGGTCCAAGGCTGATCGGACCTCTTCGGTTCCGTAGCGGTAGGCGCCGTCGAAACAGTTGACTCCCACCACGAACGGGAGGTTTCGGCGTTCGAAGAAGTCCACCGCGGCGAAACAGCTGTCCAGGCGGCGGGTGTCTGCCAGGACTACCGCGCCCAGGGCACCTTCGGCCAGTTCGTCCCACATGAACCAGAAACGGTCCTGACCCGGGGTGCCGAACAGATAGAGGATCAACTCAGGGTTGATCGTGATGCGGCCGAAGTCGAGTGCGACCGTCGTGGTGGTCTTCTTTTCAACCCCCGAGAGGTCGTCGACACCCTCCGAGGCCGCGGTGATCACTTCCTCGGTGCGCAGCGGGGGCACCTCGCTGACCGAGGCGACCATCGTCGTCTTGCCGACCCCGAAACCACCCGCGATCAGCACCTTCACCGCGTTGGCGGTCAGCGTGCGCCGAGGAGGCTCAGAGTTTCCGGATGCCATCAAGAACCGCCTGGAGTACGTGTTTGTTGGGCTTGTCGGACGCCGGGGCCGCGGTGCGGAACAGCACGAGATTCTGCTCGATGAGATCGCTGAGCAACACCTTGACCACCGGCAAGGGCAGATCGACCCGGGCGGCCACCTCGGCGACCGAAGTCGGGTGCAGGCACAGGTTGAGGATCCGGCCGTACTCGGGCTCCAGCCCGCCGCCCACCTCGGCGGCCGAGCGCATGGCCACCACGAGCGTGATCAGGTCGAGACCGAGGGTGTCCGAACGCGTGCGGCCACCCGTGACGGCGTACGACCGGACCAGCGGCCCGGCCTCGTCCTCGAACCAGGCTTCGTGCCGGCCGTTCATGGCTGGCCGGGCGGAGCCGCCGTGGCGGCCCGGGGCGCCGCGGTGAGAACGGCCCCGACCCGCTTGACCATCATGTTCATTTCGTAGGCGACCAAGCCCATGTCAGCGTCCTCGGTGGCGAGCAGCGCGAGACACGCGCCACGACCGGCGGCCGTGACGAACAGGAACGCGTGGTCCATCTCGACCATGGTCTGGCGTACGTTACCGCCCCCGAAGTGCCGTCCGGTACCCCTGGCGAGGCTCTGGAACGCCGAAGCGACCGCGGACAGGTGCTCACCGTCCTCTTCGGACAGATTGCCCGACCGCCCGATGAGCAGGCCGTCCGCCGAGAGCACCACCGCGCGATCGGCGCCGGCGACCCGCTTCACCAGGTCGTCCAGCAACCAGTCGAGCTCACTGACCCCTGAATTGACCATTACTCGCGCTCTCCGTACCCATCGTTGATGTCGAGGTCTTCGTACTGCGGCTCAGGCTCCTGCTCACGGCCGCGCCGGGTGCCCTGCTGGAACGCCGAAAGACGGTTGCGCGCCAGTTCCGGCGTGTCCGGCCGGATCTCCTGCGTCGGCGCGGCGGGCCTGTCCTCCCGAAGCTGCGGGACCAGGCTCTGCTGACGACGTCGCTGCGGCAGAGCCGGCCTGCCGGGCGCCTCGGGACGGCTCGGCTGCTGCGGATGACCGCCCTGGGGCTGGCGGGTGTCCTGCGGCGGCCACGCCGGCGGGAGCTGGGCTGCGGGTTGCTGCGGGCGGATCGGCTCCGGCCGGGGCGGGCGCGGCGGCCGGGGAGGCAACGTCTGCGCGCTGTCCACGGGCAGCGGGGGCGCGGCCGACACCGGGGCAGGCACGCCGAGCGGCGGCTCGGTGCGGTGCCGGGCGCGGCGCAGCGGACGCACGGGCGGCATCACCGGAGCGCCGTTGTCCTCGGCGAGCACCGGCGTCGGCTCGACGATCGGGAGCTCGCCCGACGGCGATTCGCCGGACGTGGCCGCGCTGAGCAGATCGGACCGGACGAGCACGATGGCGCGGGTACCGCCGTAGGCCGATTCGCGCAGGTGGACCGAAATGCCGTGGCGCGCGGCCAGACGCGCGACCACGAACAACCCGAGCCGCGGTTCGACCGAAAGCGCCATGATCCCGAAGTCCGGCGGGTCGGCGAGCATCTGGTTGAGCTGGTCGCCCTGCTCCGGCTCGATGCCGAGGCCCTGGTCCTCGACCTCGATCACGACGCCCTTGCCGACCACGTTGCCGCGGACCTCGACCCGCGACTGCGGCGGCGAGAAGGAGGTCGCGTTGTCGATCAGCTCGGCGAGCAGGTGCACGAGGTCGCCGACCACCGGGCCCTGCACGGCGATCGACGGCAGCTTCGCCGTCTTGACCCTGGCGAAGTCCTCGGTCTCGGCCGAAGCGCCGCGCACCAGCTCGGTCAGGCTGACCGGGTTGCGCCACTGACGGCCGGGCTGGCCGCCGCCGAGGATGATCAGGTTCTCCGCGTTGCGCCGGGCCCGCGTGGAGAGGTGGTCGAGCTGGAACAGCGTGTCCAGCTGGTCCGGGTCCTCCTGCTTACGCTCGGCCTGGTCGAGCACCTTGAGCTGGCGGTGCACGATGACCTGGCTGCGATGCGCGATGTTGAGGAACACCGCCTTGGTGCCCTCACGGGTCTTGGCCTCGTCCACGGCGGCCGCGACGGCGGTCTGCTGCGCCTTGTTGAAGGCCTTCGCGACCTCGCCGATCTCGTCGTCGCCGTGGTCGAGCAGGTAGGCGCCTTCCTCGACGTCGACGTACTCACCGGCCCGCACCCTGGCCACGAGCTCGGGCAGCTGGACCTCCGCGACGTCGAGGGTGTCCTCGCGCAGCCGGGCCAGCCTGCCGATGAGCCGGTTCGACAGCCGCAGCGCGAAGAAGAACACCGCGACGGCGACGAGCAGCGCGATGGCCGCCGCGATCGCCGAGGTGAGCAGTGTGTTGTCGGCTTCGTCGATGGCGGTGTTGGTCGCGTTCGCGCTCTGCTGGACGAACACGGCCGACAGGCCGCCCCTGACCTGGGCCGCGGCGGCGCGCCACTGGTCCTCCGGCACCGGGAGCTTGGCCTTGCTGTTGGTCAGCAGCGTGTTCTCGACCGTGGTGACGGTCTTCCACGCGTCACTGGCGATCAGCTGGTCGTACTTGGCCCTGACCTCGGGAATCAGCCGTTCGACCGAGGCGTCGAGCTGGGTGCGGTAGGCGCCGACCTGGGTGACGAACGCGCGGTAGTTCTCGTCGGTGAACCCGCCGCCCGCTTCGGCGGCCGCGGCCAGCGCGTCGGCCCGCTGCATCTGGTCGGTCGCGATGAACAGCGGCACGGCGGTGATGCGGTCGAAGGCGTTCTGCGCGTTGGGCGCGTCCTGCGCCAGCCCGGTGAGTCCGTCGACGAACTGGTCGATGATCTTGTTGTAGTAACCGAAGGCGTCCAGCTGGCTGATCTGCCCGGCGTCGATCTGCTGGCGAAGCTGCGGGGCCTTTTGCAGCAGGCCGCTCAGGACGGCGATGTTGCGCTGCACACTCGCCGGGGCGTCGCCGATGAAGTTCTGCAGGTTCGCGCTGACGTCCGCGGCGGCGGCGTCGGTCTTGTCGCGCTGCGCGAGGAGCGTGGCGTGCTCGGTCTTGTTGCCGGCGAGCTCACGCAGGCTCAGCCGGCGTTCCTCCTGCACGGCGCTGAAGAACGGGAAAGACGGCCCCCCCGAGTTCCGGATCTTGGTCGCGAAGTCGCGGCCGTGCACGGCGTCGTAGATGAGGTAGCCGCCGACCGCGAACGCGGAGAGCAGCAGCACGATGCTGGGAACGAGCGCGATCGTCAGCACTCGTGAACGAATCGAAGAGCCCCGGCCTCGCCGAAGAGAAATCTGCTTCACCGTGGTCCCGTATTCCTTCCGGCAGTTCTTGGGTGTCGGGTAGCCGGGGGCTGATCACCCGGATTCCGAGAGCCGGATCAACTCACCGTGTCCGCTGCACCCGCGAAGACGGTAGGCAAACCCCGATGGGTGAGTCAAGTCCGGATGTGAGCAAGGGTCACGTTTCCCGTGACCTGCTAACGCGAGCCCGAACAGCCTGGAAATTGGATAACCGCTCACCGTGGTCGTTTGCCGCCTGGTCGCCAGGGCTTCACGTGGACGTATGGCCTGACAGGGCCTTGATCGTCCGGGAACGGTTCTGTCTCGGCGGTGTCCGTTGTGGCGGACGCCGATCACGCAACAATACTCCAGAGGCCGCCGAAAAGCGCCCGGTGACCTCAGTCACGCAGCGCAGTCAATTTCGTCACCCGAACGGCAACCGAGTGACTACCGAACTCTTGCGAGAAAACTAAAAATATCCGTATCCCGATTTATTTCCCCGCGCGGCACTCAATTCGACCGGAAAGAAAGCGCGGGTGGACGACTAGTCGTCACGGCCCTGCGGGCCGAGCTCCTCGTCGAGGATCGAGTCGACCCGCCGCGCGGCGTCGCGCAGCAGTTCGCGGCACGCCCAGACCAGGGTGCCGATCGCGCAGACGAGAATCGCCACCAGCAGGCTCTCGACCGGATAGGCGAGCACCACGCCACCGAACCGGAGCACGAGGAACACGAGCAGCGCGGCGCTCGGCACGACGAGATAGGGCGGGAAGTGGGCGCGACGATGCTCAGTCGAACGCGCGGCCGAAGGTGGGCGCATTTCACTCCCCCGAAAGCTTTTCCTTGCCCTGCAGCATAAGGATCTTGTTCATACCCCGGCCGCGAGCATACCAAGCTCCCCGGCGCGGATACGGGGAAACCTCACCCGAAAGGACTACGAATACACCGAGGAATAAGGCAAATGACTTTATAATACGAAAAGAATTCAGCTCCGCTCAGCTCGAAGTCACCGGTCACCGGGACTGACGAGACAGAACGTTCTCTACGCTGGTGTCATGACAGCCACCCCGACCGGCCGCCGGTCCGCGGCCAGGGAGCGCCTGCTGGAGACGGCGTCGCGGATCTTCTACGCCAGTGGCATCCACGCGATCGCCGTCGACGAGGTCATCACCGCCGCCGAGGTCAGCCGCGCCACCTTCTACCGGCACTTCCCCGGCAAGGAGGACCTCGTCCGCGCGTACCTCGAAGGCGAGGACGCCGCCATCCGGGCCAGGGTCGCCGAGGCCGCCGCGTTGCGGGCGGCCCCGGCCGAGCTGCTCAAGCTGCTGATGCTCGGCATCGGCGACGAGATCCGCGGTCCCGGCTTCCGCGGCTGCCCGTTCATCAACGCCGCCGCCGAGTACCCGGCCCCGGAGCATCCCGTCCGCCGCGTGGTGCGGGAGCACCGCACGTGGTTCCGCGGGGCGGTCGCCGGGGTCCTCGAGGCCACCGGCCATCCCGAACCGGCCGAGGGCGCGCGCGAGCTCACCCTGCTGCGGGACGGCGCGATGGTCGGCGGGTACCTCGAGGACGCCGCCGACGTCCGCGCGAGCCTGATCCGCGCGGCCGAAGCCGTCATCAGCGCACCTTGGCCAGCGTCGTGACGGCGCGCAGCACCTCCTCGTAGCGGGTGTAGAGCGGCGCCAGCCCGAACCGCAGCACGTTCGGCGGCCGGAAGTCGCCGATCACGCCCCGCGCGATGAGCGCGTCCATGGTCTGCCTGGCCGCGTCGTCGGCGAGCGAGATCTGATGGCCGCGCGCCGGGTCGCGCGGGGTCAGCACCCGGGTCCCCGGCAGGAGTTCGTCCACGCACCGCAGGAAGAATTCGCCCAGCGCCAGCCCCTTCTCGCGGACCGCGACGCGGCTGACGCCGTCCCAGACGTCGAGCGCGGCGTCCAGCGCGAGCATCGACAGGATGTCCGGCGTGCCCGCCCTGGCCCGGCTGATCCCCGGGTCCGCCCGGTAGTCCGCCCCCATCGCGAACGGGTCGGCGTGCCCGGCCCAGCCGGCGAGCGGCTGCTCGAAACCGCCGAGCAGGCGCGTCGCGACGTAGACGAACGCGGGCGAACCGGGGCCGCCGTTGAGGAACTTGTACGTGCAGCCGACGGCGAGGTCGACGTCGAGCACGTCGAGCTCGATGGGAATCGCGCCGACGCTGTGGCAAAGGTCCCAGAGCACCAGTGCCCCGGCCTCGTGCGCCACCGCGGTGAGCGCGGCCATGTCGTGCAGCCGTCCCGTCACGTAGTCGACGTGGTTGAGCAACACGACGGCCGTCCGCTCGGACAGCGCGGACGGCAGGTCGCCGGTGCGCACACGCCGGAGGGTGTGCCCGGTCAGCCTGGCGACCTCGCCCGCGATGTAGCCGTCGGTCGGGAAGGTGTCGCCGTCTAGGAGGATCTCGTCGCGGCCGGGGTTGAGCCGCACCGCGGCGACCAGCGCCTTGAAGAGGTTCACGCTGGTCGAATCGCCGACCACGACCTGGCCCGGCGCGGCGCCGACCAGGGGCGCGATCCGGCCGCCGACCCGCTCCGGCAGCTCCCACCAGCCCTCGGACCAGGACCGGATGAGCCGGCCTGCCCACTGTTCGCGCACCGCGCCGGCGAGCCGCTCGGCGACATGCCGGGGCGGCGCGCCGAGCGAGTTCCCGTCGAAGTAGGCGATCTCGGGGTCGAGGTCGAACTCGTCGCGTTTGGCGGCGAGGGGATCGGCTTCGTCGAGCGCCTCAGCCTCGGTCTCGAGCATCATTCGGTCACCTCTGAAGCTGTCATCTTCGAACCAATGTCGCCGGACTGGCTGAGCTGCGAAGCGGGGTGCGGCGAGGCCAGCGTGTTCCAGAAGCTGAGCTCGTAGCTCTGGAAGAGCCGCGCGTACGTCCTGGCCTCCCGGACGTCCAGCCTGCCCGCGTCGAGCGCCACCTGAACCGCGGTGACGGCCTGCGCCTCGACCTCCGGGACCGGCGTGGCGAAAAAGTCGAAGAACCCGCAGGCCTCGTCGTCGAAGCCGTACCGCGCACGCATCGCGGTGGCGATGGCGGCGCAGTAACGGCCCCACGCGGCGAAGTTGGCGATGAGCGCGACGATGACCTCCGCCGCTTCGCCGTTCAGCGCCAGCCACGCGAAGTACGCCGGATACGCCTGGCAGCCCGCGCGCGGCTCGTAGTCCCGCAGCGCGTCCTCGTCCAGCCCGGTCGCGGCGGCGAGCCCGGCGAGCTTGCCCAGCGCGAGGCCCTCCCCCGCCGCGAGCCCGCCGAAGAACTCCCGCGCCGTCTGTTCCTCCGCCCGGGAAGCCAGCAGGAGAAAACTGCGCCAGTCGCTGCGCACGATGCGGTGCTCCTCGGCCGCGATGGCGGCGAACACCGCGCGCGGCGCCCTGCCTTCGACGATCAGGGGCACCAGGCGGTTGTCTTCGTCGCGGGGCGCCAGCTCGGCCTGGACCGCGTCGAGAAGCTCACGCGCTGAACCGGTCATCGGGGATCGCTCCTGGGGTTCGGGGACTGTGCCCACCCATTCAAGCGTGATCACCTCGGACGTGGCGAGCGGCCGGTAGCCGACCAGGTGGGACCGGGGTTGGTGGACGGTTCGCGGCCGTGCGGCCTGGCCGCGGATCTCTATCCTCCGAGGCGCGGGTGCCCCTACAGTGTGGCCAAAGGCAGCATCGAGGAGGCCAGCGTTGACCACTCCGCAGTCCGTCGCCGAGCAGACCGAAGGCCAGACGATCCCGAAACTGGTCCATCGCAACGCCACCGAGTTCCCGGACCTGCCCGCGGTGACCTCGCTCGACATCGAGGGAAAGCCGACCCTGACCTGGCGTGAGTTCCGCACCGCGATCGCCGGGATGTCGCGCGGGCTCGCCGGGCTCGGCCTCGAAGCGGGCGACCGCCTGCTGATCATGGCGGCGAGCGGTCCGGACCACCTGGTGGCCGATCTGGCCGCCACGCACCTATCGGTGCTCTCGTGCACCGCCTACTCGACGCTGAGCGCCGAGCAGATCCGTTATGTGGCAAGGCACAGCGCCGCCAAGGTCGTCGTCATCGAAGGCGAGAAGGAACTCGGCCGCTGGCTGAGCGTGCTCGACGACCTGCCCGCGCTGCGGCACATCGTCGTCATGGACGCGTCGGTGATCCCCGCCGGTGACGACCGGTTCGTCTCCTTCGCCGACGTAGGGGCGAAGGGCGCCGAACAGCACGCGGCGGATCCATCGGCGTTCGAGCGGTCCTGGGCCGGGATCACCGCGGACGACCCGCTGTCGATGATCTACACCTCGGGCACCACCGGCGACCCCAAGGGCGTCGTGCTGTCGCACCGCAACGCGATCCACGAGGCGTACGCCGTCCAATCCCTGCACGGCACCTCGATGCACGCCACCAACGTCGCCTACCTGCCGCTCGCGCACATCGCCGAGCGCGAGCTGTCGGTGTACATGCCGATCGTCTGGGCCGGGCACGTGCACACGCTGGCCGACCCGTCCGGGGTGGTCGCGGCGCTCGGCCAGGTGCACCCGCAGAGCTTCTTCGGCGTCCCGCGGGTGTGGGAGAAGATGGTCGCGGGCATGAAGAACATGCTGGCCGCGGCCCCGGCCGACCGGCGCACGGCGTTGCTGGAAGCCAACGAACTACTGCAGCAGGGCTACAAGATGCGCAGCGCGGGCCAAGAGGTCCCGGCCGAACTCGCGGAGAAGATCGCCCGGACCGACGAGGGCGCGCTGGCGCCCATCCGCGCACTGCTCGGGCTGGACCAGGTGCAGGTCGCCTCCAGTGGCGCCGCCGCGCTGCCGGTCGAGATCCTGTTCTTCATCGCCGGGCTCGGGATCGAGATCAAGGAGGTCTGGGGCCTGTCCGAGACCACCGGCGCGGTCACCTCCAACTCCGGCGACGGGTTCAAAGCGGGCACCGTCGGCCGTCCGCTGGAGGGCTCCGAGGTCAAGCTCGCCGAGGACGGCGAACTGCTCGTCCGCGGGCCGACCGTGTTCCTGGGTTACCTGCAGGAGGACGGCTCGATCAAGCCGGACGTCGACGCCGACGGCTGGTACGCCACCGGCGACATCGGCACGATCGACGAGGACGGGTACGTCTCGATCACCGACCGCAAGAAGGAACTGATCATCACCTCGAGCGGCAAGAACATCGCGCCGACGAAGATCGAGGGGTTGCTCAAGGAGCACCCGCTGATCGGCCAGGCGGTCGCGATCGGCGACGACCGGCCGTACGTCACCGCGCTGATCGTGCTCGACGACGAGATCGCGCCCGCCTGGGCCGCGACGAACGGTATCGAGGCGGCGGACGTCGTTTCGCTGGCCGCGCACGAACGGGTCCGAGCGGAGATCGACTCGGCGGTGGAGTCGGCGAACAGCAGGCTCGCCCGGGTCGAGCAGGTCAAGCGCTACCAGGTCATCACGACGGCCTGGACGCCCGAAAGCGGCGAGCTCACCCCGACCCTGAAGCTCAAGCGCCGCGTCATCAACGAGCGCTACGGCCCGAACATCACGGAGCTCTACGCAGCAGCCCACACCGCCACCTAACCCTCGAGCACCTAACCCTCGAGCGGCTGACGGTCCCTGAAGGCCACCATGAGGGACTTAGACGCCCTCATGGTGGCCTTCAGGGACTTCAGGGACTCGCGGGTCAGGCGGTGCGGGTGGCTTCGGTCCACTTGCGGAGCCGGGGCGGGACGCGCTTCTCGAGGCCGTAGTTCTCGAGGTGGGCGCTGAAGACCTCGTCGAACGCGCGCTGGACGGTCTCGGTGTCCCAGACCTGACGTTCCAGGATCGGCTGCTTGAGGAACGGCTGGCCCATCACGTGCAGCTGCGGGCCGTTGCAGCGGATCATCTGACCGGTGATCCCGTGCGAGCCCGCGCCCAGCAGGAACAGCACGACCGGCGCGATCCGCGACGGCGTCCGGTCCGGCGGGCAGGCCCGCAGCGACCGCTCGGACTTCCACACCATGCGGGTGTGCGCGAGCGGGCAGACGGCGTTGACCCGGATCCCGGCGTCCTCCAGGTCCAGCGCCCAGGAGTAGGTCAGCGAGGCGACCGCGCCCTTGCTCGCCGCGTAGACGCCCAGCTTCCGCTGGCCGAGCGACGCGCCGGAGGAGATGTTCACGATCGAGCCGCCGGTGCCGGCCGCGACCATCGCCTTGATCGCGGCCAGCCCGGTGTACATCACCCCGAGCACGTTGACCTCGACCAGCTCCCTGGCCAGCTCGACGTCGTCCTCCCACGGCAACGCCTCGTAGTTGAGCCCGGCGTTGTTGACCAGGCCGCCGATCGAGCCGAACTCGGCCACGCACAGGTCGATGATCGCCTGGGCCTGGGCCGGGTCCGCCACGCTGTGCCCGCTCGCCACCGCCCGGCCGCCGAACGCGCGGATGCCTGCCGCCGTCCGCTCGGCCAGCTCACCGTCGATGTCGTTGACCACGACCGCCGCCCCGGCCTGCGCCGCGTGGACGGCGAACGCCTCGCCGAGTCCCCGTCCGGCGCCGGTCACCACCACGGCCATGTCCTGCAGGTGTTCGTTCATCGCTCCGCTCCCCGCTGCCTGTAAGCCCGACTGGCTTTCAGCCCGCCGCCGGTGACAAGCACCACTGCGCACCGCCGTGCCGCCGGTTCGTTTCCAGTGTTGGCCCATTCGGCGGAGCCGACACCGCGGCCACGGCGAACGGTGCCCGCCTTGCGCCAAGCGAGTGATCATCGATCGGTGCGGAGATACTCACGGACAGGTCAGGCAGACTCCGTTCGCCGATCACCCGGAGTAACCGCGCGCGCTCTTCGGTTCCTTCCGCAGCAGGTCGGCTGTTCGTCTGCGTGTAGTCAGCGGCATACTGAACGTTGATCCCCGGGCCGTTCGGTGTGACGCACCTGCCGGTCCCGTCACAGCACAGGACAGAATGCGGGCCGCAAACGTTCACCCGATCGGGGAAGTGACTAGCCGGTGAAGACCCACGCGACGCCGCGGCTCACGGCCGCACTCGGGAACCGCGAATTCCGCGCGCTCTGGTTCGCCGAGACGCAGTCGGTGCTCGGCGACCAGCTGACCACCGTGGCGCTGGCGATTCTGGTCTACCAGCGCACCGGCTCGGCCCTGCTCTCCGCGGCCGTCTACTCGCTGACGTTCCTGCCCGCGCTCGCGGGCGGCCTCGGCCTCGCGCAGCTGGCCGACCGCTACCCCCGCCACCTCGTGCTGATCACGGCGTCGCTCGGGCAGGCCGTGCTGGTCGGCCTGATGGCCCTGCCCGCCATGCCGCTGGGCGTCCTCTGCGGGCTCGTCGTCCTCGCCCGGCTGGTCAACTCGCCGGGTAACGCCGCGCAGAACGCGCTGACCAGGGAAGTCTTCACCGACGACGAGCTCTACCTGCGCAGCCAGGACATCCGGGGCATCACCACCAACACCGCCCAGCTGCTGGGCCTGGCCGGGGGCGGGCTGCTGGTGACCACCGTCGGCGCGAGCTGGGCGCTCGCGATCGACGCGGTCACCTTCCTCATCAGCGCGATCGTGGTGCGCGCGGCGGTGACGGCGCGGCCGGCGGCCGGGGACGGCACCGGGAGCTGGTTCGGCGCGGCCAAATGGGTGTTCGCCGATCGTCGCCTGCGCGTGCTGCTCTGGCTTTCGTGGCTGGTGGGCCTCGCGGTGATCCCGGAAGGCCTCGCGGCGCCGCTGGCGCATCAGCTCGGCGCCGGGGACCAGGCGGTGGGCTGGCTGCTGGCGGCCGACCCGCTCGGGTTCGTCGCGGGCGCGTTCCTGCTGTCGAAGTTCGTCTCGGCGGAGAACCGCCGCCGGCTGCTCGGTGTGCTCGCGTCGCTACCGATGGTGGCGCTGATCGGCTTCGGTGCGAAGCCGGATTTGGTGCTGGCCTTGGTGCTGCTCGCACTCGCGGGCGCGACGGGCGCCTACCTGATCACGGTGAGCGCCACGTTCATCACCTGGGTGCCGAACGAGCTCAGGGGCGGAGCGGGCGGGCTGTACCGCACCGGGCTTCGGGTCGCACAGGGCATCGGGGTCGGCCTTGGCGGATTAATCGCAGAATGGCTGGGGTCGGCGAACACCGCGATCTCGCTGGCCGGACTGGTCGGACTACTGCTCGCTATTCCCGTCGCCTTCGTCTGGCGACGCGTGCGCGGTGCCGGACCGGAACAACCGGCGACATGATCGACAACGCCGGAAACGGCCCGGGTCCGGGGACCGCCTTCAGAAGTCACGACTCGACACCTGAACTCCTTCTGCTCTTGCGGATGCACACGCGGAACGCTCGCCGCGGCGCGGACAAAAAAATCTCATCGGCGGTAAAACACCACGGATCAGAAGTCACGGCTCGACACGAGTGGCCACCTCCCTGTAACACCGACGACGAACAAATACACGATCTGCCTTCAGAAGTCACGGCTGGACACTTTGCGTCACCCCTTCCGCACGGAGCATGGGAAACCATTCACCTGTCAAGATCAGAAATCGCGGCTGGACAAGAAAATCACCTCCGGACGGCGGACACTTCGGCGGCGAGGCCGAGCCCGGGTGCGGCCTCGCCGCTCGACGATGTCGAACAGCTGATGACTGAGGATGGTACCGGCCGCAGAAAACTAACGTCGGCTGAGCGGGTACCGGAGAGATTACTCAACCCGTTAGCCGGAGCGGAAAGAGGTCACCATTGCCCGCCGTGCCCGGCAACGCACCCCGGCGGCCGGACGGCGCCGCGGGCACCGGCCGTCCACCAGCGGCTGAGCCGGGACCTGCCCGGCGGGAACCGGTGACCGAGAGCGGGCGGCCGGGCCCGGAAAGTGACGGCACCGCCAAGACCGAACGGCATCCGTACGACCCGCGCGCGTGGGCGCTGTGGAACCGCCCGGCCCGATTCGTCGCGTTTCTTTTCGGCATGGAAGCGCTCGCGGCCGTCATTATCGTCCTGGCATTCACCCATTCCGCCGTTCCGGGCGGGTCCGACTGGATACGGTTCGCGATTCTGGCCGCCGGCGCGACCGTGCATATCCAGCTGACCCAGCGCCAGGAGGAACGCAGGCGGGACCGGACCCGAACCGTTCTCATCGACCTGACGGCGGTGTGGACCTTTCCGGCGACGGTCATTCTCCCGCTTTCACTGACACTGTCGATCATCGCACTGGTCCGGATCCAGCATTGGTACATCGCCCGGCGCCCGGCGCACAACTTCGTGTTCTCGTCGATCACCCACGGGATATCGGGGACACTCGCGTATCTGACGTTCACCGCGTTCGGCCCGCACGACTGGGGAACGATGACCGGCTGGGAGCCGGTGCGCGAATTCGGCGTCCTCATCGTCACCGGACTCGTCTTCGAAGCCGTGCAGATCCTTTACATCGGCGGGATTCTCGCGCTCGGCGCCTCGGCGAAGCCGACGGTGAGCAGCGTGCTCGGCAACAAGGCGGACAACCTGCTCGAGGCGATCACCATCGGACTCGGTGCGGTGACGGCGATCCTGCTGCTGATCATCCCGCCGATGGTGGCCGTGATGGCCGTGGTGACGGTGGTGTTCAACCGGCTCGCGGAGATCGACCAGCTGCAGGACGACGTCCGCACCGACCCGAAGACCGGGGTGCTCAACATGCGCGGCTGGTCGGAGTCCGCCGAGCGGGCGCTCAGCCGCACCGCGCGGTCCGAGGACGGGCTCGCGCTGCTCATGATCGATCTCGATCATTTCAAGTGGATCAACGACACCTACGGGCATCCGGCGGGCGACGACGTTTTGCGCGACGTCGCCCAAACCCTGGACGAGGTGACCAGGCCGGCGGACCTGGTCGGCCGGTTCGGTGGCGAGGAATTCCTCATTCTTCTCCCCGAAATCGACGAATCCTCCGCCGAGCAGGCCGCCGAACGGGTCCGCCTGGCCATCGCCGAACTGCATATCGCGACCACGGACAAACGGGGCGGGAAAACGACCATCGCCGGCCGCACGACCTCGATCGGGGCGGCGCTGTTCCCCCGTCACGGTGAAACGCTCGAACAGCTGCTGCACGCCGCCGACGCCGCCGTCTACGAGGCGAAGGAGGGCGGCCGCAACCAGGTCCGGTTCGCCAGGCTGAACGGCCGGGCCGAGCCGCCGGAGGAGCTGGGCGGCGGATAACCCCCACCCGCGCGGGGGGTCAGCCCGATGCCGCCGCCGCGGGCGGACTGGCACCCTATGAGCCATGCCCGCCCCCGCTCCCCGCACCCCGGCCGCCCCGATCCGGCGGCCGCTGTCGACCTCGGGCTGGCTCCTGCTGGTCGTGCTGCTGGTGTTCGGCTTCGGTTTCGTCGCCTCCCGGGCGCCGTCCCCGCCCGACCAGGGCCCGCCGACCGGGGACGTGCTGGCGGCGCGCGAGGCGATCGACGCCCTCACCCACCCCGGCCCGAACCCCGACGCGCTGAACCGGCTGCCCGCCGACTTCACCGCGCTGACCGGGATCACCCCGGGCCGGCTGACGGCCAGGGACGGCACGGTGCGCGCGGTGCACACCGACGGTGGCTGCTCCACTCCCTGGGGTGACGACAACACCAAATGGGACTACGCCGTCCCGTGCAAGGCCCACGACCTCGGTTACGACCTGCTGCGCTACGCGGCGCGAAAGGGCCATCCGCTCGACCAGGACGCCCGCGCGGCCCTCGACGCCCGGCTCTCGGCGGACATGCACGCCGCGTGCGGGCTCAACCCGATGGACTCGCCCCGCACCTGCCAGCTGGTCGCCACGCTGTACTCCGCCGGACTGGTGATCAACTCGTGGCACCAGCGCTGGGGCCCGCCGGTCGGCGACCCGATCGGCCCGATGATCGCGGGCGTGCTGGTGATCGGCTGCCTGCTGGTGTTCCGGATGCGCGGCTGGCTGCAGACCCGGCGCTCGGCCGGGCTGCTCCCGGACGAGGAGCTGCTCCCGCCGGACGCCGCGCCGGTGAACCGCTGGGCGCTGCTCGGGGTCGCCGCGCTCTCACTGCTGATTCTCGGCGAGTCCGCGATCGCGCTCGCGCACTGGGCGGGCGCGAGCGAGCAGTCGCTCTGGCCGCTGACCTGGCTCGCCCAGCTCGCGCCCCTGTATTTCTTCGCCGGGGGCCACGTCAACGCCGCCGCCTGGCGCGCGGTGCCCGCCGTGGGCGGCCGATACCGGCACTACCTGGCCGACCGCGCCGGCCATCTGCTGCGTCCCGCGCTGATCTTCGCCGTGGTCGCGCTGGTGGTGCCGATGGCACTGGAGCTGCTGGGTGTCCCCGCCGGGACGAACGCCACCGTGATGCGGATCGCGCTGCACCCGCTGTGGCTGCTCGGGGTGTATCTGCTGACCGTCGTTTCGGCGCCGGTGCTGCTGACCCTGCGTCGCCGCGCCCCGGCCGCCGTCGCGCTCACCCTGCTGGGCCTGGTCGTGGCGGGCGAGCTGGCCGCGAACCTCTCCGGCTCGGCGTGGCCGCGCTACCCGGCCACGCTCTGTCTCGCGCTGCTCGCGCAGCAGATCGCCTTCGTCCACGCCGACGGCCTCCGCCCGGCGCGGCGGCTGCTCACCGGGTCGGCCGTCGCCGGGCTGGCCGGGCTCGTCGTCGCGAGCGTCGTCCTGGGCGCCCCACCTTTGCTACTGGGCGGCCCGGGCGCCCCGGCGGCTCTCTCCGCGCCCACCTGGGGCGTTTTGCTGCTCGGCATGACACAGCTGAGCGTGCTGGGCCTGCTGGCGGGACCCCTCGCGCGGCTCGGCGCCCGCCCCGTCGTCCTGGGCGCCGCCCGGTTCGCGCTGCGCGCGCCGATGACCGTCTACCTCTGTTTCCTCGCCGCGATGCTGCTGCTGGTCGCGCTCGTGTACCTGCCGGGGCAGCTGACGGACGTCTTCGGCTGGCTCGTCCGGCCGAACACCCTGCTCGCGCTGGCGCTGCTGGCCGTCCCCGCGGTCCTGGTGTTCTGGTGGTTCGAACGGCACTCCGCCGACCGGCGGCCCCTGCTCGTCCCCGGCGCGCCGGGCAGGCTCGCAGCCGTCCTCGGCCGCGCGGCGACCGCCCTGGGCATCGGCTACGCCACGCTGGGCGTGTTCGGCTTCGCGCTGGCCCGGTTCGGGGTCGCCGCGGCCGACGCGGACCTGCTGGGCCTGCGGCTCGACCCGATCCAGAGCCTCACTCACCTGCTGCTCGGGACGTTCCTGCTGCACACCGTCCGGATCGGGACCAGCGCGGCGACCGGCACCTGGGTGGCCTGCGCGATCGCCTGCGCGCCGGCGCTGCTCGCGGCCGCGGCCGCGGACCGGCCGGGCACCACCGGCCTCGTCCTGCACGGCGGCACCGCGGTCTTCGCCACGCTCGCCCTGGTCGCGACCCTGCTGCCCACCCCGGCGCCCCGGCGCGTCGCGTCCTGAAAGCAGGCCCCTGACCAGGCGACTTCGACGAATCGCCGTCGAAACGGGTGGTGGACACCACATCGGCGGGGGGATGTGTAACCCTACGACAACCTCAGGACGCACCATGCGTCTTCAAGAAAGACCCGGAAACCAGACAGCGACCCAAGGAGCCGTTCGCGTGGAGTACCCGCCTCGGAATGGGCAAGGGGACCGCCGTCCCGCCCGCCCCTGGCAGGACGGCCCCGAACGCCGCGCCCCGCAGTCCGGCTCCGCACGCCCGGCACCGCCGCGGCGTGACCCCCGGGACTCCGGCACCGGCCCTCGCCGGGCCACCCCGGCCCGCCCGCCCGCGGCCCGCAGCCGCCCGGCGTCCCCGCCACCGCGGCGCCGAAGCTCGTTCCGCGGCGCGAAAATCGCCCTGACCGTGGTGTCCCTGCTGGTCATGGGTCTGACGGGCTACGCGTGGGCCTCGCTGGAAGGCCTGGTCAACGGGCTGAACTACCAGGACGTCATCGATCCGGCCTCCGGCGGCCCGCAGCCCGCGGACGGCGCGCGCGACATCCTGCTGGTCGGCCTCGACAGCCGTACCGACGCGCAGGGCAACCCGCTGTCGCAGGAGGTCCTCGACCAGCTGCGGGCCGGTGAGTCCGACGGCGAGCTGAACACCGACTCCCTGATCTTCGTGCACATCCCGAACGACGGTTCCAAGGCCGTCGCCGTCTCGCTGCCGCGTGACTCCTACGTGGACATTCCCGGCGGTTTCGGCAAGCACAAGATCAACTCGGCCTATGCGCGCGCGATGCTGTCCGCGCGCAAGGACCTGCAGAAACAGGGCGTCACCGACCCCAAGGAACTGGACCAGAAGGCCAACCAGGCCGGGGCAAAGACGCTGATCCAGACCATCGAGAAGCTCACCGGTTCGACCATCGACAACTACGCCGCGGTCAACCTGCTCGGCTTCAGTGACATCACGAAGGCCGTCGGCGGCGTCGACGTGTGCCTCAAGGACAACGTCGACGACACCTACTCCGGCGCGAAGTTCACCAAGGGCGAGCACACTATCTCAGGGGTGGAGGCGCTCGAGTTCGTCCGCCAGCGCCACGGCCTGCCGCGCGGCGACCTCGACCGGGTGGTGCGCCAGCAGGTCTTCATGGCGGGGATGGCGAAGAAGGTGCTTTCGGCGGGGACCCTGAGCAGCCCGACGAAGCTGAACGACCTGATCGAGGCGATCAAGAAGTCCGTCGTGCTCAACCAGAATTGGGACATCTTCGGCTTCGCCCAGCAGATGAAGGGCCTCTCCGGCGGTCAGCTGGAGTTCCGGACCATCCCGACAGTCAACGTCGAGTACAAGACGCCGGAGGACGGGGTCGCCATCCAGGTCGACCCCAAGCAGGTGCACGACTTCGTGCAGGGCGTCGCCGGCCCGCCGCCGGGCGAGTCCCCCGCCGCCCCGCCGCCGGACGAGAACAACAAGAAGACCACCGTCGACGTGCGCAACTCCTCCGGCAAGACCGGCCTGGCCGCTAACGTCGCGAAGGACGTCGCCGCGAAGGGGTTCACCGCGGGCGACACGGCCAACTCGTCATCCCGCAAGACAAGCGTGATCTGGGTCCCGAAGGGACAGAAGGACGCCGGGAAGACCGTCGCCGACGCGCTCGGGATCACCGCCACGGTCCAGGAGGACAAGAGCGTCGACGCCGGGCACGTGATGGTGTTCCTCGGTGCGGACTACCAGGGCGGCTCGACGGCGCCCGACTCCAGCTCGAACGCCCCGGCGCAGGCTCCCGCCCAGGCGCCGGACGACGGCCAGACGATCACCGCCCAAGGCGTTCCCTGCGTCAACTGACCCGGCCCGGTTTCCGGCGTCGACGCTGGCCCGTCCGGAGCAGCGGCGTTACTCCGTTCGGCTTATCAGTCGAATCGGTATGAAAGACATCCCCGAAATCGCGTAAGCGCGGGGCCTCTGCCGACTTACATACACGTGAAGTGCACTCGCGTTCGCCCGTGCGGCGGCTCGCGAGGACACGAGGGAGCACGTGGCAGGGCAGGGGACGAGGAGTGCTGATCGACGCTGAGGACTACCAGCGGATTCTCGGGGACGAGCTCCGCAAGCTCCGGCGCCAGCGTGGCTGGACGCGCAAGGAGCTGAACCAGCATCTGCAGAGCGAGATCTCGCTGCAGACGCTGGCCACTTACGAACTCGGCACCCGGCAGTGTTCCGTGGTGCGCCTGGTCGAGCTGTGTGTCGCGATGGACGAGCTGCCCCAGGACCTGCTGGCCAAGGTGCACCGCCGGGTGTTCATCGACGAGCCGGGACGCGTGCGCGTCGACCTGCGCAAGGTGATCGTCGACGACCAGCCCGAGCTGGGCTCGCTGCGCCGGTGGGCCGAGGGCCGCCTGCACCAGGGCGGCGACGCGAACCACGAGGTCCAGCTCGACCTGCCCGCGCTCGACCGGATGGCCGAGCTGTGCGGCATCCCCACCGCCGACCTGATCGTGCGGCTGCGCCGGCTGGGCGCCCCCTGATCCCCCTCCCCCAAAGCCCCTGAAGGCCAGGCGAATTCAAGAGGTGGCAGCTTGTTCCTTTGTGGACAGTAGTGTGTTGAGTTGTTTTTGTGGTGTAACCCATTTCAGTGTTTTGTGTGTCGTTCGTTGAGCTGAGTGGCGAGGGCGGGGACCTTCACACGGTCTGTTCTGGTGAAGGGGACTTTTGCAAGGTTGAGTCGAGGGAAGGCCCCCTTCAGTCGCTAACCCAGGTTTGCCGTGTGCCCTGATGGGAGCCTTCACGGCGTCTAACGCCGTCATGGTGGCCTTCAGGGGCAGCAACCTAAGAGGCGGCGGAAGTCAGCCGAGGAGCTCGAAGTCCTCCGCGCGGACCTTGCGGGTGTCGAGCCAGTAGCGCCACGTGAAGCCGGGCCAGATCGTCCGGTTGACGCCCTTCGCGTCGAGGTACCAGCTCTTGCAGCCACCCTGGGTCCAGATGCCCTTCTCGAGCTTGCGCTGGATGTCCACGTTGAACCTGGCCTGCGACGCGGGCTTGGCGTCGAGCGCCTTGCCGCGCGCCATTCGCAGCGCCTGGGCGACATACGAGATCTGCGACTCGATCATGAACACCACCGAGTTGTGCCCCAGCCCGGTGTTCGGGCCGAGCAGCAGGAACAGGTTCGGGAAGCCGGACACGGTGATGCCAAGGTGGGTGTTCATCCCCTCGGTGGCCCACTCCTTGCCGAGGTTGCGCCCGTCGCGCCCGATGATCTCCAGGTCGTCGAACGCGTCGGTGACGTGGAACCCGGTGCCGTAGATGATCACGTCGACCTCGTGTTCGACTCCCACGCCGTCCACCACGCTGTGCTCGCGGACCTCCGTCACCCCGTCGGTGACGACGTCGACGTTCTCCCTGGCCAGCGCCGGGTAGTAGTCGTTGGAGACCAGGACGCGCTTGCAGCCCATCGTGTAGTCCGGGGTCAGCTTCGCGCGCAGCGCGGGATCCTTGATGGACTTGTCGATGTTGCGCCGCGCGATGCGCTGGCCCAGTTTCATCACCCCGGGGTGCCCGTTGAAGCCGATCGCGCGCGCCTCGAGTCCCCAGTAGAGGATGTCGCGGAAAGCGCGCTGGACCAGCGGAACGGTCTTGAACATGCCCTTGAGCCAGCCGGGCATCTCGCGGTCCGGCTTCGGCATGATCCACGGCGGCGTCCGCTGGAACAGGTGCAGCTGCTCGACGTCCTTGGCGATCTGCGGGACGAACTGGATGGCGCTGGCCCCGGTGCCGACCACCGCGACGCGCTTGCCGGTGAAGTCGAAGTCGTGCTCCCACCGCGCCGAGTGGAACGCGCGGCCCTGGAACCTCTCGATGCCGGGCAGCTTCGGGATCTGCGGCAGGTGCAGCGCGCCGAGCCCGGCGACCAGAGCCGGCGCGACGAACTCCTCCCCGGACTTCGAGGACACGTGCCAGCGGTTCTCGTCGGCGTCCCAGCGGGCGCCGGTCATCTCCTGGCCGAAACGGATGTGGCCGCGCAGGTCGTATTTGTCGGCGACCTCGCGCATGTACTTCCAGATCTCCGGCTGCGGCGAGTACGCCCTGGACCAGCCGGGATTCTGCTCGAAGGAGAACGAGTACATGTGCGAGGGAATGTCGCAGGCGCAGCCCGGATAGGTGTTGTCGCGCCAGGTGCCGCCGACGTCGGCCGCCTTCTCGAGGATGACGAAGTCGTCGCGGCCTTCCTTGCGCAGCTGGATGGCCATGCCGAGGCCGGAGAAACCGGTCCCGACAATCACGACCCCGGTCTCGGTGCGGTTGCCCATATGCCCGTCCTCCGTTGAAGTTCCTATTACCTCGAGTCCACCTTACTCGAAGTAGGTTACCACCGGTAGAGTGTCGTCGTGACCACGGCGAAACGCAAGCGCATGCCCCGGGCGGAACGGGAACGGCAGATGATCGACATCGCCGAAGAGGTCTTCGCCGAGCGCGGCTACGCGGCCTCGTCCATGGACGAGATCGCCGAGCGGGTCGGCGTGTCCAAGCCGATGCTGTACGAGTACTTCAACTCGAAGGAAGGGCTGCTGCTGGCCTGCATCCAGCAGTCGCGGGCGGCGCTGCGCGAGGTCACCGAGCGGGCGACGGTCGGCGTGGCCACCGCGGAGGAGGCGCTGCGCCTCGGCCTGCTGGCGTTCTTCGTGTTCATCCGCGAGCGACGGCAGGCGTGGTCACTGCTGCGACACGAGATGGCACTGATCGGCACCCCGGCCGCCGACGAGATCGAGCAGACCCGGCGCCAGCAGACCGACCTGATCGCCGCGCTGATGAGCGGCCACTTCGACAACGGCGACGACCTGCGCGCCGAAGCGTCGGCGGAGTTCGTCGTCGGCGCCTGCGAGCGACTGGCCATCTGGTGCGAGCGACACGACGAGGTGACGCCCGAAATGGCCACCGGCTACGCCATGGACCTGCTCTGGGACGGCCTCAACCGCCGCACCCGGTGAAACGCCCGTGAGGATGCCCGTGCATTAGGCCATTCGGTCGTCACTCAGAGCACATTGCGTCTGGTTACTTGTGACACAGAGTTGTCTTGCTGTATCGATAGCACTGTAGAAAGTGGGTTGGACCTTTTCGGCCGACGCACGAGAGTGGGGAACGTCATGGCCGAGTCGCGTCATGATCGCGCGGTGGCCGAGTCAAGGTCGGTGACGCATGCTGGTGAGGGAGAGGGGTGAGACAGATGGCAGACACAATCACGGCGAACTACGTGCAGACCGGTGATGACTGGACGATCACGGTCAGTGGTCTCGGCAAGCAGCTGACGGCGAGAGCGCCCGGCATCATCGCGGCGAGGGATCGCACCGATCAGCTGGTCGAGAAACTGGCACCGGAAGGCCGCACGACAGTGGTGCACCTGCTCAACGGGAGTGCCTTCGAGTTCACGAGCGCCTACATGACGGCCCGGCTGACCCTGCCGGAGATCGCACCACTGGTGGTGCCGCCGCCGGCGGTGCCCAAGCAGGCCGAAAAGGCGTCCGCGCCCGAAAAGGGTTCCGGCAAACCGCAGATGCCGCCGAGCAAGCAGCTTTCCAAGGCCGTCGAGCCACGGAAGCCTGCCGAGCACACGCCGAAGTCCGACGAGGCGAAGCTGAATCCGGGTGGCCCGGTGGCGGCGGCCGCGGTGGCGACGAAAACCGTGACACCCCCGGCCGCCAGGGCCTGAGGCCCTGACGCCGGCGGGGTTACTTGAGGAGTTTGCGCAGCAGCAGGACGCCGATGAGGACAGCGGCCCCTATGAGCGGGTACTTCACCTTCGGCTCGTCCAGCTTCGCGCGCACACTGTTCTTCGCCGTGTCCGCAAGCCGCTGGGGGTTCGCCTTGGTGCCGAGCTGATCGAGGGTCGTCGCCAGAGCGTTCCTGGCCTTCTCGATCTCACGCTCGATGGTCTCGGGATCGCGAGCCACTTGTCCTCCTCGCACATCGGACTTGCTGGTGCCCCACGGTAGAGGACAGCCCCCACCGGCACCGCATTGACCACGCCGAGGAAGCCCGATCGTGGCGCACGATACGCTTTCACCGCTTGTGGGGGCCCGTAGCCCAATTGGCAGAGGCACACGGTTTAGGTCCGTGCCAGTGAGAGTTCGAGTCTCTCCGGGCCCACAATGACACGCTGACCTGCGGTTTCTCGGTTGACCTCAGGTGATCGACAAGGCCCCGTACCGCAAACGTGCCGCAAACACCCCGCTTCGCGCTCAGGGCGTGCCCAGCAGCCGCGGGATCTCGGTGAGGACGTCGTCAAGCGGGCCGTCGTCGCCCTGGGCGCGGCAAAGGATGACCGCGCCCTCGATGGCGGCGACCACCACGGTGGCCAGCGACCGGGCCCGCGCGGCGGGGATGCCGTGGGCGACCAGGAGGCCGGACAGGCTCGTCTGCCAGCGGGTGAAGATTTCGCGCACCAGCACGGCCACCTCGTCGGTGCCGTGGCGACCATCGACGGCCAGTGCCACGATCGGGCAGCCTGCGGTGTAGTCACTGTCGGCCAGCGCGTATTTCCAGAACCGAACGAACCGCTCCAGCGCTCGCACCGGGTCGCCATCGGTGGCGGCGTCTTCGACCAGGGCCGTGATGAAGTCGCCTGCCAGCCGGGTCGCGCTGAGGATCAGCTCGCTTCGCCCACCGGGGAAGTGGTGATACACCGACCCCCGGCTCGGCCGAGACCAGCGTGGAAGTCAGCGACATGATGCAGCCGGGCCACATCTCACTGCCCAACGGGATGGGCGTGGCCTACCCCGGCGACGACGGCACCGACCATGTCGTCGGCGTGCCGCTGAACACGCTGACCTCCAGCACCCGCCGCGACAAGTTCGTCGGCACCCCCTGGCACAAGAACGTCCCCGCCCGGCTCGAACGTGTGCCGTCGTGAACCTCGTCAGGGGACACGCGAGCCGCGGCGCGACGGTGGCCGACGCCATGATCCGCTTTCCCCAAGTGTGCGGACCCGCGACGACCACGGCCCACGTACGCGAACTGTTCCGCGACGATCACGTGCACGCCGTACTGGTCGTCGACAACGACAAGCTGATGGCTGTGGTCGAACGGCCGGATGTCACGACGGTGCCCCCGGAGTTCCCCGCCCGCCTGGCCGGGCGGCTGCGGGGACGTGTCAGCAGCCCCGACGCCGATCTCGACGCCACGTGGCACACGATGACCGCGCTCCGGCGGCGGCGCCTCGCCGTCATCGACGACCATCAGCTGCTGCTCGGTCTCTTGTGCCTCAACCGCACCGGTCTCGGCTTCTGCGCCGACGCGGACATCAAGGCCCGTGCCCTCGAACGTCGGCTGACCACGACCGCGGCACACGAGACCGGCTGTGGTGCCAGGACGTGAAGAGCGTCGCAGCGCGCCCTTTCCAGTGAAGACGTGCCACACCCGCTACGTAGTGACCGGTGGTGTGAGGAACCCGTCGAGCACGCGCCGGACCTTGATCATGACCAGCTTGTCCCCCAGCTTGTCCCCCAGGCGCAGCGCGGTGTTCGCCGCGCACAGCACCGCGTCGAGCTGGAAGGCCGCGAATCCGGCGTCCAGTTCGGCGATCTCGCCCGCGTCGGCGGCCTTCCGCAGTTCGCCCGCGATCAGGTCCCGCCAGTCCCGCTGGTCACGGAAGAGCGCGTCGCGGACCTGGCCGGGGCGGCTGTCGAAGTCGGCCAGGTTGGCCGCCCTGAAGCAGCCGCCGGGAAACAGCGGCGTCTCGGCGTAGACACCCCAGAGTTCGATCAGCTCGCGTAGCCGGGCCGCACCAGGAGGCGCGGCGAGCGCGGGACGGACGACGGCGTCCAGGAAGGCCTCCCGCGCCGCCTCGACGGCGGCGACCTGCAGTTTCTCCTTCGTGCCGAACAAGGTCTGGACGCCGCTCTTGCTGAGGCCCAGGTCGGTGGCCAGCCTGCCGAGACTGAGCCCGGTGAGCCCCTCAAGCGAGGCGACGTCGGCGGCGTGGCGGGCGATCGCGTGCCGGGTCCGCGCGCCACGGAGGAGACGGCGGTCGACGATCTCCGCGGTGGCGGGGTGCTCGGTCATGGGTCCATCATTCCCTTGCTATAAACATACGACCGATCGTATGTTTAGTTTACCGCAGCTCTGTCAAGGGGGAATCGTGGCACTTGATTCGAGAGTCAAAACGCTCGGCGAGCTCGAAACGGCACCGCTGTTCGACCTCGTCGTCGATCTGGACACGCCGCTGAACTTCGGCGACGGCCCGGTCGGCAGGCGGGTTCTCTTCGGCGCGGCAGGCGGCTCGTTCGAAGGCCCGGCGCTGCGCGGGAAAGTGCTGGCGGGCGGCGGGGACTGGGCGCTGTTCCGGGAAGACGGGACCATGACGCTGGATGTGCGGCTGACCCTGCGCACACACGACGGCGCCCTGGTCAACATGACCTACGGCGGCCGCTGGGTCGTCCCTCCCGGGCTCCGCGCGGAGCTGGCCGACCCGGCGAAGCGCTACGAGGCCGATCCCGCTCGTTACTACTTCCGCACCACCCCGCTGTTCGAAACGGGATCACCGGACTACGCCTGGCTCAACGACATCATCTGCGTCGGTTCGGGCTACCTGGTCGACGGCGGGGTCGCCTACCGCGTACTCCGGGTCGGCTGAGGAGGTGCTCTACGTGCGCGAGCGGCGGTCGGTAGGCCATCATGGACGACTGTGGAGTCCACTCGTGTGGATCGCTGGCTGTGGGCGGTCCGGCTGACCAAGACCCGGCCCGACGCCGCCGCGGCCTGCCGGGGCGGGCACGTGCGCGTCAACGACCGGCCGGCCAAACCGGCGACGACGGTGTCACCCGGCGACCAGGTGCGGGCCCGCGTGGGTGACACGACGCGGATCGTCGAGGTCGTACGGGTGATCCAGAAGCGGGTCGGGGCCACCGACGCCGCCGTCTGCTTCATCGACCGGACGCCTCCGCCGCCGGACACCTCCTCGGCCGTCGCCCGTCGCGACCGGGGCGCGGGCCGTCCGACGAAACGGGAACGCCGGGTCCTCGACAAGTTCCGGACCGGCGAACCCGAAGCGCTGTGATCCTGGCCGTGGCGGCACTGCCGCGGTACCGGGACAAGAAAGATCGGCCTGCTCGTCGAGGACATGCACGACGTCACCATCGACGGGCGCGGGGCCGAACTCGTCTACCACGGCCTGCAGACGGCGTTCGCGTCGATCCGCTCGACGAACGTGACGTTCACAAACTTCTCCTTCGACTACGCCGCGCCGAAGGTCATCGACGCGACCGTCGCCGCGGCCGGGGTGACCGCGGGACACGCGTACCGCGTCCTGTCGGTCCCCGCTGGCAGCCCCTATCGGGTGAACGGCACGCACATCACCTGGCTCGGCGAGACCAGCCCTGCCACCGGGCAACCGTACTGGTCGGGCGTCGACGGGCCGGAGTACACGCAGATCCACGACCCGGTGGCGCAGAAGACCTGGCGCGGCGACAACCCGCTGTTCAGCTCCGTCGCCGCGGTCACCGACCTGGGCGGACGCCGCGTCCGGATCGACTACACCACCTCGGCGGCGCCGGGCTCGTCTACCAGATGCGCCTGATCGAGCGGGAAGAGCCGGGCGCGTTCATCTGGGAGTCGAAGAACGTCACGATGCGCTCGATGAGCGCCTACTATCTGCAGACCTTCGGCGTCGTGGGGCAGTTCAGCGAGAACATCAGCATCGACAAGGTGAACTTCGCGCCCGATCCGAGGTCCGGCCGGTCGACGGCCTCGTTCGCGGACTTCGTGCGGATGTCCGGGATCAAAGGCAAGGTCTCGATCACCGGCAGCGTCTTCGACGGGCCGCACGACGATCCGATCAACATCCACGGCACCTACCTCGAGGTCGCCGGGAAACCCGGGCTGGCCACGCTGTCCCTCGCTTACCGGCACCCGCAGACCGCCGGCTTCCCGCAGTTCTCCCCCGGCGACGAGGTCGAGTTCGTCGACAAACTCACCATGTCCCCGCTCCTCGGCGCGCACGCCGTGGTCGCCGTGGTCGACGGGCCGAGCGGCATGAACCACACGAAGCCGCTGACCACGATGACCGTCACACTCGACCGGCCCGTGCCGCCGGGAGTCGAGATCGGCGGGACAGTCGCGGAGAACATCACCGCGACACCGTCGGTCCTCGTCTCCGGCAACGTGTTCCGCAACGTGCCGACCCGCGGCGTGCTCGTCACCACGCGCAAACCGGTCCTGATCACCGGCAACCGGTTCGACGGGATGTCCATGCCGAGCGTCTACATCTCCGCCAACGCCTACCAGTGGTACGAATCCGGCGCGGTCTCCGACGTCACGATCCGCGGCAACGCGTTCACCAGGCCCAGCGGCCCGGTCATCCTCGTGGAGCCGACCAACCAGGTCCTCGATCCGACGAATCCGGTGCACCACGGCATCTCCGTTGAGGACAACAAGTTCGACGTCGGCGACGTCACCGTCGTCGACGCCAAGAGCGTCGGCGGATTCCAGTTCACCGGCGACACCGTGCGGCGGCTGGACGGCCCGGCGCACCCGCCGTACACCTCGCCCCTGTTCAAGTTCCACGGCAGCTCGGACATCCGGATCGAGCGCAACCACTACGACAAGGGCCTGAACCCGGCCGTGGTCACGGACTAGGGCTCCGCGGGCCGCGGTAGGGCAGCGTCTGGCTGTAGACGATGTTGGTGGTGGTGCTGCCGAACTGGGCGAGTTCGTTCATGAGCTGCTCGAGGTGGGGCATGGAGTTCGCGGCGACCTTCAGCAGGTAACAGTCGTCGCCGGTGGTGCGCAGGCACTCCAGGATTTCGTGGCGCTCCTCCAGCAGCCGGTGCAGGGGTTCGTGCTTGCTGCCGGGGTACTTGAGACGGACGATGGCGAGCACCGCGAAACCAGCCTTCGCGAGGTCGACGTCGGCGTGGTAGCCGGTGATGACACCTGTCGCCTCCAGGCGTTTCACGCGCTCGGTGGTCGCGGAGGCGCTGAGGTTCACGCGGCGGCCCAGCTCGGTGAGCGGGATGCGGCCGTCGCGCTGGACCTCGCTCAGGATGGCCCAGTCGGTCTCGTCAAGACTCACGGTCATCCGGGCACAATACCGGGAGATCCACGCCCGGAAGAGTCCAACGCCGTGAACGATCTCTTTCTGACCAGGAAGACACTGGATAGTCTTGTCCGATGCGACTTGGCGTGAACGTGCCGAATTTCGGGCCGGGTGCCGATCCCGGATTGCTCCGCGACTGGGCCAGGACGATTGAGGGCCTCGGGTTCGACCTGCTGATGGTGTCGGACCACCTCGCGATCACCCCCGACGTCGCCGAGCAGTATCCGGCGCCGTTCTATGAGCCGTTCACCACGCTTTCGTGGCTGGCCGGGATCACCGACCGGATCCGGCTGGGCACCACCGTGCTCGTCGTGCCGTACCGGCACCCGCTGGCCATCGCGCGGATGGCCGCCAACCTCAACCAGCTCAGCGGCGGACGGCTGGTGCTCGGGGTGGGCGTCGGCTGGGCGCGACAGGAGTTCGAGGCACTCGGCGTCCCGTTCGAACAGCGCGGGAGGCTGACCGACGAGCATCTCCGGACCGTCCGCGCCGCTTGGGAGGACGACCGGGACTATCGCGCCGGGGACATCCCGATCTGGGTCGGCGGCAACAGCGCCGCCGCGGTCCGCCGGGCCGTAGACCTCGGCGACGCCTGGCATCCGCTGCACTTCACCCTTCCCTGGCTGCACGCGGCACTCGAACGGGTTACCACTATTGCGCAGGCGCAACAGCGGCCGGTGCCCGCGCTGGCGCCTCGCATCATCCTTCGGCTCACCGGATCGACGATCACCGACGCCGGGCGACGCGCGGGCGAAGGGACCATCGAGCAGGTGGTCGAGGATCTCGGTGAGCTGCGCCGGGTCGGCGCGGACACCGTCCTGCTCGACACGTTCACCGACGATCCGGCAGAAACACGCCACCCCGAGCAGGCGTGGCAGACACTCGCGACGATCGCGGCCCACTGGGACCTGCGTACTCCCCCAACCGGAACGGAACAGCCATGACACCAGAAGACGAACGCTTCCTCCGCAGGGCAATCGAGCTGGCCGCGTCGGCGCGGGCGGGCGGGAACCCGCCGTTCGGTTCCCTGCTGGTGGGTGGGGACGGCGCCGTGCTCGCCGAGGAGCGCAACACGGTCTTGACGGACAACGACATCTCCGCCCATCCCGAGCAGAAGCTGGCCAGGTGGGCGGCGCGCGAACTCGACCCGGGCACGGCGGCCACGACCACGATGTACACCAGCTGCCAGCCCTGCGGCATGTGCGCGGGCGCCATCGACCGCTCCGGTCTCGGGCGCGTCGTGTTCGCCCTGTCGGGCGAGCAGCTGGGGGAACTCAAGCCGGGCGGCGGTTTCCCGCCGGTGCCGCAGGAAGGTCCGGCCTTGCTCGACGAGGCGAGCGTCCCGGTCGCGGACTACTACCGGTAGCGCCCCTGAAGGCCACCTTCACGGCGTTTTACGCGGTGAAGGTGGCCTTCAGGGGCTTGGGAACCGGACCCGGCTACGGGTTGGTGACGATGGTGAACGTCGAGGTCGTGTTCTTCACGTTCAGGAAGTTGTTGCTCATCCTGAGGTTGTTGAACGTGACCGTGCCGACCGCCGGGCCCTGGCCCGCCTCCGGCAGTTCGTTCGCCCAGAGGCCGAACCCGGACTTGGCGTCGAAGGCGTCACCACTGCGCTGCGCACCGGTGATGCTGACGTTGGTGAAGATGGTGTCCTTGATCGGGAACTGCGGTTGGCCTCCCACGTAGTTGGTCTGGAACATCACGCCGCTGTACGTCGGGTCGACGATGTCCACATCGGACACGCGGATCCCCTGGAACACCTTGGACGCCGAGAACACCCAGATTCCCGGGAACGTCTGGCCGCCCCAGAAGTGCCCGCCGGTCCGCACGAGCGAGATGTTCTGCAGGTTCGTCGGATCGGTGCCGAAGCCGTTCATCGGATAGCCGAAGTCCAGCGAGCTGATCGTGATCCCGGCGTAGGTCAACGTGTCCGCGATGTACATGTTGCGGAACGTATTGGCGAAGCCGCCGTAGACGGCGACGCCGGCGGCACGCCACGTCAGGATCGACGTGAGGTTCTCGTACAAGTTGTTCTTCTCGTCGGCACCACCGGCGTCGATGGCAGAGAACAGCGCGAAACTGTCGTCACCGGTGGAGCGCGCTTCGTTGTTGGTGACGTGGTTGTCCGTGCTGCCGTTGGTCATGTTGACGCCATCGGCGAACGTGTCCCGGATCCGCGAGTTCGAGATCGTGACGTTGTCCGTGTTGGCGCCCCAGTACATGCAGACCATGTGCTCGGTCCAGATGTTGTCGATCGTCATGTTCGCGACATTGGCGAAGTCGAAGACCTTGCCGGGGCCGTCGATGCGGGACGTGTAGTTGCCGAAGTAGCCGAAGCCGGAGAACGTCGACCCGTTCGCCGTGGCATCCGCCCGGAAGCCGATGTCAGTGTTGTCCTGAGTGGACGGTGCGAAGAACCGGGTGAACCACGGCCCAGCGCCGACGATCTTGAGCACCTTGCCGTAGACCTGGAACTTGCCCGAGGTCTGGTAGTCACCCGGCGGCAGGTAGACGCCGACGAGATTGCTGTCCTGCCGCGCCTTGTCGATCGCGTTCTGCACGTCCTGCTGGCCGAATCCGGTGGGCACGGCGTACTTGGCCGGGTCCGGATTGCCGATCGCCGCGACCTGTTCGAGGCTGACGAAGTCGATCGCGTACGTCGTGGTGTTGGCCGCGTCCTTCTGCAGCTTGATCTTGCTGCCCGCCGGCACGGTGGTGCCCAGCATCAGACTTGCCTCGTCGTAGATGTGCCGTGGCCCGCCCGAACCCGGCGAGTTCCCGGGACCGGCTTCAGCGCCATACAGCCACGAGTACTTCGACGTCAGGTCGATCGCCTTCAGGAAGGTGCCGTTGACGTACACGTTCAACGTCGAGTCGAGTCCGCCGCCGCCCGCCGAGTCCGGGATCGAGAACCGGGTGACCAGCGTGTTGGTCGTGGCCCTGGTCGTGAACTCGACCGAGCTTCCCGTGGAATTCAGGGTGACCGCCTTGCGGCCGGACGCCTCCCCCGCCAGGTCGCCGATGGTCCGGTTCGGGCCGACGACGCTCGCGCCGCCCGAGGTGACGCCGTCCTCGGCTTCGTAGGTGTCGTACGGCATGTTCGCGCCACGGCCGACGAACAGCGCCTGACTGCTCGTGTTGTTGGCCTGTTTGACCGGCAGCTCGGCGCTGTCGTTGGCCAGTACGGTCTTGACGGTGAACTTGCCGTTGACCGCGGTCCACGAGCCCAGGTTGACGGGCGCCGTCGTGCTGCCGGCGGCGATGGTCCCGTTGTAGGCGCCGGTCAGCGTCTTGACGACGGCCCCGCTCGTGGCGTCGATGACCGTCAGGGTGATGGCGTGCGAGCCGCTGCCGGAGGCGACGGAGCCCTGGTTCTTGATCGCGACGGAGAAGTTCACCGCGTTGCCCGCGGCCGGGTTGTTCGGCGACCAGGCGACGGGCGACGCCACCAGGTCGGACGACGCGACCGGGGTGACGACCAGTGACGACGGGCTGGTGAAGCTGTTGTTCGCGTCGTTCTGCTCGATGACCTTGTTGCTCTCGTCGACCTTGGCGCTGACCGGGTAAGTCCCGGCGTCACGCGGCCCCGCATCGACCGAAACCGTCGTCGAAGCCCCGGCGGCCAGCGCACCGACCGGTGCTGTTCCGGCGACCGCGGTGCCGAGGTAGAGGGTGGCGTCGGTGGCGCCCGCGGCCGCGGTGCCGATGTTCTTCACCGTGGCGGACAAGGTGATCGGGTCGGTCTCCACCGGCGAGGTGGGGCTGGTGGACATGCCGGTGATCACGAGGTCCGGGTTCGGCCCGGGAACACCGAGGACCTGGAACTCCGCGACCTGGCCCCCGCCCGCGCCCGAGTTCGAGGTGACGCGGAGCCGGACGTCGGCGGCACGGCCGCTGACCGGGATGGTCACCGTGTTTCCGGACGCCGGGTCGAAGGTGTACACCGCCGCGGCGGTCAGTGTGGTGAACGCCGACGAGCTCTGCTCGCGGCCCTGGACCTCGATGGTCTGGGTGCGGGTCGACCACGCGCCGTCCGGGTTCAGCTTGAGCACCACCGAGCTGACGTCGGCGTTCGCGCCCAGCGCGACGGTCAGCAGGTTCGGGTAGGTGCCACCGCCCGCCTCCCAGTAGGTGGCCGTGGTGTTGTCGTTCGCGTTGGCGGCGACGAAGTTGAGCGTGGTCGACGAGGCGGTGATCGCCTTGCCCACGGCCAGGTTCGCGCCGTTCGCGGTGCCTGTGCGGGTGACGGTGTTGCTGTTCGGCGACTGGTTACCGGCCGCGTCCTTCGCCCGAATGTAGTACGAGACGTTGCTGCCGTCGGGCTGGCTGTCGGTGTAGGTCAATACGTTGCCCGCGACGCTCGACCGCAACGTGTTGTTGGCGTACACGTCGTAGCCGGACACACCGACGTTGTCGGTGGCCGCGTTCCAGGTCAGTTTGATCTGGCCGGTGCCCGGCTGGGTGAGAGACAGGTTAGCCGGGGCGGTCGGCGCCTGGGTGTCGCCCGTCGCCGGGCCGTAGACCTCGAACTCGGACAGCTGCCCGGCAGGCCAGCCGGTGTTGGCGGTGAGGGCGAGGCGGACGTATCGGGTGGTGGCCGTGTCGAACGAGATCGTCACCGTGTTGCCGGTGGCCGGGTTGAACACGTAGCCGGCGGACGCGACGAGATCGGCGAAGGTCGAGCCGTTTGCGCTGCCCTGCACCTTCAACGTCTGCGTGCGGGTCTCCCAGCCTGACGGCAGTTTCAGGACGATCCGATTGGTGGCGAGTGAAGCGCCAAGATCGGCTTGGATCCATTGGGGGAACGCGTTGTTCGCGCTCTCCCAGTAACTGGCCTGGTTGCCGTCGTTCGCGTTCGACGCGACATACGGCGAGTTCCCGCTGCTCGCAGTCAACGTCGTGGCCGCCGCCAGATCGGCGGTCGACGCGGTCGCGCGGTGGGCCTCGAGTTCGGAGAGCTGAGCCGAGGGCGAACCGGTGTTGGCCGTGACTTCCACCCGGACGACACGGGCGACAGTCGGCGCGAAGGCGATCTTCACCGTGTTCCCGGCTTTCGGGTCGAACGAGTATTCAGCAGAACTCACGATGGTCGAGAAGCCGGTGCCGTCCAGGCTGCCCTGCACGGCGAGGGTCTGCTTGCGCGCGTTCCAGCCCGCGGGGACCTTGAGGACGACCTGATCGACGCTCGTCTTGGCGCCGAGGTCGATCTCCGCCCACTGCGGCTGCTTCGCCGTCGAGCTTTCCCAGTAGGTGTTCTGGTCGCCGTCACTGACCTTCGCGGCGGTTCGGTCGCCCTGGGAGCTGCTGGCCGAGGCCGCCTTCCCGGTCGTTTCGGCGGCGTGCGCGGTCAGCACCGGCAAGCCGAGCACGAGCAGGGCGGATGCGAGCAGTGTGGCGCTCGCCCGCGGTAGGAGTCGCTTCGTTCTCATGGCGTTCCTCTGGCCTCTCCGTTGAGGGGGCAAGCGGGACCGCACGCTTGAGATGGGGACCGGGCGCACGGAAACTTCCTGAAACTGGTGAGTATTTGCCGCTGTCTTGTACGAGATTTGCACTGTGGTGTCCAAGAGTTGCAGAAGGCCTGCTCGGAAGCCACCGTTTCACCCGACCGGAGCAACGCGGACCCGGGACGAGGCGCCACACGCGTCCGGTTGGACGGTGAACGTCCCTCGACGGCCGACGAGCGGCAAGGTCTCGGCCGGGACCGCCCGTCATGGTCATTCGCCGACGACGGCGAGATCGACACTGCCCCACCGGGCGCCGGAAACACCGACCATGGACGGCACGTCGCCTTCGGCAGCCAGGGCGACGACTTGACTCGCAAGCCCGCGTCGAGTACCAGGAACCCCTCACACCGTTGCGACCTCATCGGCGTCGAGGTCGTGAGCAGTGATCGTTTGACGACCGCAAGCCACCCGGTCATGACAGCGGTGAATAGTCGTCATGGTCGCTGGGTGGCGACAACCTTGGCTCATGCAAGGGTTCAGGGCTGCTGAAGTAGCTGCGGCCGGTGGGCGTGGTGACGGTGAGCATGCCGTCCGGGCTCAAGGTGCGGTGCCAGCCTGGTTCGTCCCTGAGTTCGTGCTCGGTACCGCAGTAGCAGACCATTTCGCCGAGAGTGGCCGGGTCGCCGTTGGTCCGGTCGGTGCCGGGGTAGCTACCGTGGTCGATGCCGCAGGCCTGCGCCGGACGGCTGCAGCCGACTCCGCGGCATTCGCGATCACGGACCCGGATGAACTCGTCCATCGAGGCCGTCGGCCGGTAGCGGGTGCGGCCCAGTTCCAGCACCTGCCCGGTCAGCGGGTCCGTGATGATGCGCCGGAGCACAGTGTCCGGACCAGTGGCGATATAGCGTGCAAGCCCGGCGGGAAGGTGGCCGTGGCCCGCCATTTCCACGGGGTTGTGGTTGAGCCCGAGGTAGGTGTTGAAATCCATGTAGAGGAACACCTCCGGCCGGGCGCCACCTCTGCCGCCGTCACGGTGGCCCAGCAGGAGATCCAACGTCACGTCAGCTCGAAGCTGGTCCAACGTCCGGCGCTCGTCGCGGGTCTTCAGCGCGCGAGCCACGCGATCGATGCGCCTGTACGCCGTGGCCGCCTTCTCCACCGGGGCGTTGTCGATCGACAACGTCGCGGTGCCCTCACCCTGGCGAGTCAGCACCAGCCGCCTGCTCGTGCGACGACGTTCAGCGCGTCTCTCGGCTCCGCTCGGATCTGTTTTCATCGCCGCATAGCAGGCGGCTCGGCGGACCTGGGTGGCGTTCTTCCCCACCAGCCTCGACACTAGGATCTCGTCCACCGCTCCGGCGTCCACATCGGACAGCCAGTCGGTCGCTTCGACGACTTTCGATGCCCGGTACCAATCCAGGACACCGCTTTCCATCAATCCCAAAGTACGTGGCAGCCGCTTGATCAGTGCCCTGGCCACGGTCACCAGGGACCGGGCGTGGTGCTGGGTGACCGACAGGCTCAACGCCACTTCGGCCAGCGGCCCACGTGAACCGGCACGCACCTCGTCGAGCCGGTTCACCGCACGCGCCTGCAAAGCCTGCAACCGCGCGATCAACGCCGCCGCGCCCTCCATCAGCTGGACGACGTCGTCAGCGTCCATGTGGCACACCTCGGCGCCGATGCCTCGAAACCCATCCGACCGTAGACCAGCCAGCACCTGTCTTTCTTCCGTAGTGATGTTGTCAGGTAAGACCTCAGTAGTGGGCACGCCGACGACGCTAAAGAGGACCACCGACAAGAACGGAAACGCAAAAAGCGAACGCACCACTCCAACGAGTGAACTGCCGGGCACGAAAAAGGGCAGCACCCACCGGAAGATCGGCAGGTGCGGCCCTGAAACGAGCTACTGCTTGAGCAGGTCCAATTCGAGTGTGTTGCCTTCGCTCTTGGCGAACGCACTGATGTAGTCGTTCAGCGCGCCGCAGTTGGCGAACGCGGAGAGCGAGTAGGTCCCCGTCAGCTTGCCGCCCTTGAGCAGGTCGAAGCCCGCGGCCGTCACGAGATCGACACTCGACGGCGTGACGGTGCCGCATTTCGGGTCGCTGCTGATCGGCAGGCCGAACAACGAGACCAGCGGCAGGAACACGTCGAACCGGGTGTGCGAAACGAATCCGGTGCCCGTCAGTTGACCGGCCTGCACGCCGTTCTGCACCACGGTGATGTCCGCGCTTCCCGGCAGAAATCCGAAGAGTTTGAAGTCCGTGTGCGTCGGATCGACTTTCAGGTCACCGGTGAACGTTTTCGTCGCGAGATCGACCTTCGCCGCGAACGCGCCCGTGATCGGCGCCGTGCTGCCCAGTGACTTGAGTGCCGTGCTGCCCTTGAAACCGTAGGCGAACGCCGTGTCGCCGGGAGGGGCGCCCGCGAGGTCGAAGGCGATCAGGGTCGGGTCCTGCCCGGGGTCCAGCACACAGTCGGAGGTGAACGAGCCCAGCCCGGTGGGCGAGCCGTCGGCCTTCTTCGGCGTGAGGCGGGTGCTGAAGTCCCCGATCACCACGGAGGTCTTGCCGGGGTTCTTGAGCACGGCGGTCGGGACGGATCCAGTCGCCACCGGGGCGAAGGTGCCGGTGGTGGGGATGTCGGTCTTGGCGACGTTCATCGGGATCTTCAGCGCCAGCGGCTTCGCGGGGCCGTTGGTGATCGTGGCGCCTGCCGACGCGGTGCCCTCGATGGTGGCGGCCTGTACCAGGTTCAGCCCACGCGCGGGCTTGTCCGGCACGGTCACCAGCACCGTCAGGTCCGAAGTCTTGAGCGAGCCGCCGACGGCGGTGGGCACGTCGAAGTTCGCCTTGATCCCGACGTCCAGCTTCTGCAGGCCGATCAGCGGGAACGGACAGGTGAACGTGAGGTGCTTGTCGATCGGTGTCGGCGCGGCAAGGCTCTGGCCGCCGCTCAGCAGCAGGCCGGCCACGACAACAAGCCCGACGGTGCCCGCCGCGAGCACGGCGCGGACAGGAGTGCGGAGGTTCATGATCGCCTTCCGGATGGCGGGGCACCGGCCCCCGCCGCGGTGAGCGACGAGGGCCGGCGCCTGACTTTGTGGTAGCCGTGACCACTAGGGTGCGGGCGAACCCGGCGAGTTACTTCTTGGTGAGGTTGAGATCCAGCGTGTTGCCGTCACTCTTGGCGAACGCGCTGATGTAGTCGTTCAGCCCACCGCAGTTGGCCAGCGCCGACAGCGAGTAGGTGCCCGACAGCTTGCCGCCCTTGAGCAGGTTGAAGTCCGGAGCGGTGACCATCTCGGAGGTCGAGGGGGACACGGTGCCGCACTTGGGGTCGGTGCTGATCGGGAAGCCGAACAGCGCGACCTGGGGCAGGAACACGTTGAACTTGATGTGCGCCTTGAAGCCGGGGGCGACGAGCTCACCCGACTGCACGCCTTCCTGCACCACCTTGATGTCCGAGCTGCCGGGCAGGAAGCCGAGCAGCTTGAAGTCGGTGTGGGTGTTCGCCAGCGTGAGGTTGCCGGTGAACGTCTGCGGCTGCAGCTTGACGTCTGCGTCGAAGCTACCCTTGATCGGCGCGGTGCTGCCGAGGGACTTCAGTGTGGTCTGCCCGTCGATCGCGTACGAGTACTTGATCGTGCCGCCACCGGGGGTGGTGGGGGTGGTGGGGTCACTCGTCGGCGTCGTCGGCTGGGTGCTCGGCGACGTCGGCGTGGTGGGCGTGGTGGGTGACGTCGGCGGGGTGCTGCTGGCGGGGCCGCTGCCGACCTTGATCGTGGCCAGGAGGTTGTTCTGGCCCGGGTCCTGCGTGCAGGCCGTGCTGATCGTGCCGTCCGGCGTGATGTCGGTGACCGTGCCGTCCGCCTTGCGCGGGGTCACCTTCAGCGAGAGGCCACCGACGTTGATCTTGACGTCACCGGCCTCCTTGAAGGTCAGCGACGGGGTCTTGCCGTTGGCGTTGATCGCCATCTCGCCCGAAGCCGGGATGTTGGTCTTGTCCAACGTGACCGGCACCGTGAGCGACGGGAGGTTGATCCCCGCGCCCACCACACTCGCCGAGGCACCGGCGGTGCCTTCCAGAGTGGTGGCGCCGATGATGCCCAAGCCACTTACGGTGTCCTCACTGATGGTGGACACCGCCTTGATGGCGAAAGCTCCGGTAGGCGTGTTGACCGGCACCGTAAGCGGCAGGTCGGTGGTAACGGCCACCTTCAGCGGCTGAACCCCGACGATCGGGAACTCGCACTTGTAGGTGAGGGTGAGCGAGACCGGGTCAGCGGAACTGACCTGCGCCCCGACGATCAGTCCAGCCGCGACCAGGCCGGTCGCGGTCGTGGCAGCGGCAACCGCGGCCAGCTTCTTGAATCCTCTTCGGTGACTCACAATCGTCCTTCCGTGGTATCAACGGTGATACGAAACGGCTCGAAACCACTCACCCCGGTCACAACCGGGAATCGGTGTGATTTGCGTTCGAGGGTAGTGAAGATGCTTGTCCAATCGCTACCAAACAGTAAGCTAACGACGCACCACGAGTGGGGCAAGTGGAAACCCGGAAAACTTGCACCGGTACCAAGAAATTGTCACACGAGCACGCCGGGCGAGTACGGTACTTAGCAGCGCCGCGCCATGTTTTCCCTGGTGCGAGCCCTGGCGCGACAGGCTGACACAGGTGACAAAAGCAGTCGGAGAAACTCGCCCAAGGATGATAAAGGCGTCAGTGGATAAGCATTTATGACGATCGCGGCCTTGCACCTGCGGTGCGTGCTCAGTAGCGTCCGCCATAGTACGTTCGCCTTTTCCCCGCCGGAATTCATCAAGGATGATGACATGGACAAGATTCGCCGTCTGGCCACCACCGTCGCGTTCGCCTCGGCGCTGGGTCTCGCCCTCACCGGCTGCGGTTCGAAAGGTGCCGCTGACGACGGCCCGCACGCGGACCCGGCCGCGATCGCCTGGGTCGACAAGGTCTGCACCGGCGTCCAGGCGGGCTCCGCGAAGCTGGCCAACCCGCCCGCGTTCGACCAGGCCGACCCCCAGAAGGCCAGGGACGCCATGGTCGGGTTCCTCACGTCGATCTCGTCCGCGCTCGACGACATGGCCGGCGGCATCAAGGGCGCGGGCCTGCCCCCGGTGCCGAACGGCCAGGTCACGGTCGACAAGGCGACCGGAACGCTGACCGAGACCAAGGCCAAGGTGGACGCGACGCGGACCCGCATGCAGGCGGCCAAGATCTCCGACAAGGAGGGGCTGCAGCAGGTCATCGCCGAGGCCAACACCAGCATGGGCCAGCTGTCCGACCCCGAGGGCCCGATCAAGGACCTCAAGGCCAACCCCGAACTCAACCTCGCGTTCGCCGAGTCCCCGACCTGCAAGCGGGTCTACGGCAACGCGGCCTGACCATTCAATCCCCCAGCACTTTCCCCCAGCACGGAGGTCGACCGGTGCACTCCCTTTCCCGTTCCCGCAAGGGTTTTCGCCGACTCCAGGGCCGGTGGAAACCACTCGCGGCCGCAGCTGTCGTTGCCGGTTCGCTGGCGCTGACCGCCGCCGGAGCGAGTGCGGCGCCCGCCCATGTCGCCGCGGCTCCCGCCGACGGCACCGGCCCGTTCGACGACTCGTTCTACACCCCGCCGTCGCCGCTGCCCGCGGGCAAGCCCGGTGACGTGATCCGCTGGCGGGAGTCGAAAGCCGGTCCACGTAAGGATTCCGCCAGCGCTTGGCAGGTGATGTACCTGTCCACCAACGCACTCGGGCAGCCCGACGCCGTCACCGGCACGGTGCTGGTGCCCAAGAGCGCCGACCCGGCCACCGCGCCGATCGTCGCGTTCGCGCCAGGCACCCACGGACCCGCCTTCAGCTGCACCCCGTCGGCGATGATGAACATCGGCGCGTTCTATGAGCAGCCGGGCGTCGACGACCTGCTCGACGCTGGTTACGCCGTCGCGATCACCGACTACGAGGGCTACCAGTCGGACCCGAAGACGACGTACGTCGTGGGCAGGTCCGAGGGCCCTGCCGTGATCGACTCGGTCCGCGCGGCCCAGCGGCTCGCCGCGACGAAGCTCTCCGCGACGTCCAAGGTGCTCTTCCGCGGGTATTCCCAGGGCGGCGGGGCGGCCGCCTGGGCAGGACAGCTGCAGCCGGACTACGCGCCGGAACTGAACCTCGTCGGCGTGGCGGCGGGCGGCATCCCGGCCGACCTCGTCCAGGTCACGCTGCAGCTCGACGGCAAGTTCGGCTTCGGGGTGTTCGCGTACGCGCTCATCGGGCTGGACAGGGCCTATCCGGAACTGAAGCTGGACTCGTTCCTGAGCGACAACGGCCGCGCGAAGCTGGCGGAGATGCAGAAGAGCGCGTGCACCTTCGAGCTGCTCACCACCTACGCGAACCAGAAGATCGGTGACTACACGACCAGCGCCGGCTACGTGAAGCCCGCATGGGTCGCCCGGCTGAACGAGAACAAGCTGGGTGCGGCGCCGATCAAGGTCCCGGTGTTCGAGTACCACGCCACCGGCGATCAGCTCGTGCAGTTCAAGCAGGCCGACACGCTGCACAAGGCGTACTGCACGGCCGGGGTCAAGGTGACGTGGAAGACCTACGACACCGACCACATCACGCTGGTCTACACCGGCAACGCCGACGTGCTGGCGTTCATCAAGGACCGTATTGCCGGGACTCCCGCCACCTCGAACTGCTAGCGAGGGGCCTCCGCCGGAAGTGCCATGAACGGACCGTTCATGGCGTCAGCCGTGGGGCCATTTGTTGATTTCGCTCTCGACGGCGCTGCGGATCGGGGCCAGGTAGTCGGTGGTCGGCGGCTGTGCCGGTTTGCGGCCGCCGGCGTCGGGCTGCTTGCGTTCGGTCGTCACGCCGCGGTCGTTGAGGTCGGCGCGCGCGGACGGTGTCGGCACGGCGGTGAGGGTGGCGACGGCCACCGGCGGTGAGGACGAGCTCGACGGCGGGGGCGCGGCTTCCGTCGCCCCGACGACCGGCTGCGGGGTGCCGTTCACGGTTCCGCCCGAGGAAAACGCGAACACGGCCACGCCCAGCACGACGAACAGTCCGGCCGCCACCGCCGCCCGCCTGCGCGCCGGGCGAGGCGCGGGCTGGGGCTCGGGTTCGGCGAAGGCCGCGACAGAAGCAACCGCGAGCGTCTCCTCGTCGGCACGCCGGTGCTTGGCCTCGATCTCGCCAAGGTCCAGCGGGGCGGTGTCGCCGGGCTCGCGCCGCAGGGCCACCGTGTCCGCACGGCTCACCAGCTCGGCGACCGTGACCACGTCACCGGTACCCCGGGGAGCCGAGCGAGCCATCGACAGACCTCCAGACGGAACGGCCCACGACGCGTCGGCGCGGTACCCGGGCGAAGCCTACGAATCGCGTCGCACCTTGTAAACCCGCCAGTGGTACTTGTCATCCGGCTCATGGTGCGGCCGTCAGCACTTGTCACCGCGGATACTTGGCAGGCGGGCCGAGCGCTGAGTAAATTGCGGAGACACCCGTTCCATCAGCGAAAACGGACGCAACGTCGCGCCTGGAGGGCTCGTGCCACCCCATCCCGAAAATACCGGTGAAAGCGCGCGCCCGGTGAAGGCGCTGTTGGCGAAATACCGGGAATTGCTCCGCTTCGCAATCGTCGGCGGGGCGGCGTTCGTGCTCACCCTCGTGGTGAACTACAGCCTGAAACTGACGCTGTTGCGCGAAAAGCCGGTTACCGCGCTCGCGATCGCGACGATCGTGGCGACCGTGGTCGCGTATGTGCTCTCGCGTGGCTGGTCGTTCCACACCCGCGGCGGTCACGGAAGGCTACGGGAGGCCGCGTCGTTCTTCCTGGTGAACGCGGTCGCCGTGGCGCTGAACCTGTGTCCCCAGCTGTTCTCCCGTTATGTCCTGCACCTCGAGGTGCCGCAGGTGACCTACCTCACGCAGGAACTCGCCGACTTCGCCAGCGGGATGCTGCTCGGCACCGCGGCCGGTTCCGCGTTTCGCTGGTGGGGTTACCAGAAATGGGTGTTCCCGGTGGCGGGCGCCCGCTCAGGCGGCGTTGTCGGGCAGGATCTGCTCGGCCCGCAGCGCGAGCTCGAGCTTGAGCCGCTCCGCCGAGTCGTCCAGCCGGTCGCCGAACAGCTCTCCCAGCTGACGCAGGCGAGCGCGGACGGTCTGCGGGTGCACGTCGAGTAGTTTGCCGATCTCCGGCGCGCTTCCCCTGGTCTGGAGCAGGACCAGCAGGGTGGCGGCCAGGTGCTCGCGCCGCTTCCCGGTGACCCTGGTGAACGGCTCCAGCGACTGCTCGACCAGTTGGGACAACAGGAATTCGTCGGCCAGGAGCATCAACGTCGCGAGGTGGTCCCGGCACCACAGCACCGGCCCCGGCGCCTCCAGGAGCCCGCGTGCGGACAGCTCCAGCGCCCGTTCGGCGACGCGGAACGACTCCCCCGCCTGTGCGAGCGGCACCGGCGGGCCGACCGCCGCCGACCAGCCGGCCGGTTGCGCCCGGAACGCCGCGAGATCGGCGTCCGGCTGGCCGGTGAGCAGGCACGGACGGGCACCGGTGAGGTCGGCGAGGACCCGCTCCGGCAGCAGGTCGACCGGGAATTCGGGGACGCCGGGCAGCGCCCGCAGCGCGACCGCGGACACCCTGTCCGGCAGGGTCCAGCCCAGGAAGACGGCGAGCCTGTCCGCTTCGGGCCTGCCGCGGACACTCCCCGCGATGAGCAGCCGAAGCAGCTTCAGCCGCCGCTCGCCGTCGCCGCCCGCGCCGGTCTCGGCCGCGGTGTATCCCTCGACGATCGCCGTCGACGCCTCTTCCACGTAGAAGAAAATGGCCTCGGCCATGGTGTAGAGGACTTCGCTGGGCAGCACGAGCTCCCGTCCAGCCTGGGCGAGGTGGCGCCAGAACACCCGGCTCGAAACCCGCAGCACGGACTGGACCGCTTCACGGCTGCGGCCGTTTTCGTGGGCTTGCCTGCCGTAGCCGCGGAACTCGGCCAGCCGGTTGGCCCGCAGCACCTCGGGGACACCGGACTGGTCGATGTCCAGTTCGATGCTCAGCCTGGCCGTCTCGACGGCCGCCGCACGGGCCGCGCCGGCGGCGAGGTCGGCGTACTCCGGCACTTCGGCGGCGATCCGGTCCACACAGGCCTCGGCGAGAGCCGGGACCCGCGGCCGGACGGTCGCCACGACCTCGTGGGGCAGCCTGGCCCAAAGTGATCCCGCGGCGCCACGCACGTCCCGGTTCATAACTGTTTCCGGCCGTCCCATTTGTTAAGGCAGTTAACTTGTAAAAGCTTCGACCCAGGCCGCGGTGGGGCCGTGGGTGTGACGCACTCGGTAACACAGAGAGTAGGGACCAACACCCTTCTGTGTCAAAAGGACGAACGTTGGCGGTGCCCGTTCCCGGGTTTAGCACACAGTTCGTTGATACTTCATTAACACTTTCGAGGGATATTCACCCGTACAGACGAGAGGGCCAACACAGCCTGAACGCTGCCGATTCCGCTAGGCTCGGCGATCCGGGCGAAGCCTCGGCGTAAGAATGCGATTAATCTTTTTTCCCTTTCCCGTTCTGAGGTGGTCCCACAGTGGTCGAGTACCGCAGCCCACGCCTGCTGGCTTCCTTGCCCCGGCGGCTCGGAGACGAACTACGGCCCCGGATCGGCCACACCACCGCGGCGATGATCCGGGAGGTCCAGCGCGTGGTGCCCGCCTACGGCCTGCCGCTGAAGGGGCTGTTCGGGCAGGTCCTCTTCGAAAGCGTCGAACAGGCCGTCCTGCACTACGTCGACTGCATCGGCAATCCCGAGGCGCCGCGGGAGCGCTGGATCCAGCTGTACCGCTCGCGCGGGCGGCTGGAATTCCTGCAGGGCCGCAACCTTGACGCGCTGCAGGACTCGGCGACCATCGGCGCGCGGGTCGCGTGGCGCGCCATGTACCCCGGCGTGGAAGCCGTCGGCGCGGGAGCCGACCTGGTCGCCGTCGCCGCCGAAGCCGTCTTCGCCTATGTGGACGAACTGTGCGCGACAGCCGCCGAGGGGTACCAAGAAGCCAAGGCTGAAGCCGAAAACACGCTCCGGACCCGAAGACGCAAGCTGCTCGAGGACATCGTCGGCGGGACGCCAGCGAACCTCGGCGAGCTCGCCAAGAGCGCCGAGTGGGACCTGCCGAAGACGGCCGCGCTGGTCGCGCTCGAAAGTCGGCGCGAAGACGCGGCCTTCCCGTTCGAGCTGCTCGGCGCCGGCGTGCTGGCCGACTTCGACGACGCCGAGCCGTACCTGCTCACCGCGTCGCCCGAGACCGCTCTCGCGCCGCTGGAAACGCGGCTGAACGGCTGGCGCGCGGCGATTTCCCCGACCGTGCCGCTGGCCGACGCCCCCGCCGCGCTGCGGACGGCGAGGCGGGCACTGCGGCTCACCGGCCACGACGACCCCGGCACGCTGCTCTGGTGCCGCGATCACCTGGCCACGCTGTGGCTGCTCGCCGAGGACTTCCTCGCGTCCGAGCTCACCAAGCAGACGCTGGACCCGTTCGCCGCACTCAGCGAGAAACAACGCGAGCGGCTCAGCGACACGCTGCTCGCCTGGCTGGAAACCCGCGGCGGTGCGCCCGAAATCGCCAAGCGGCTCGACGTGCACCCGCAGACCGTGCGCAACCGTCTCCGGCAGCTCGAGGAGCTCTTCGGCGACCGCATGGAGGACCCGGACGACCGGCTGGGCATGCACCTCGCGCTGCGCGCCCAGCGGCTCACGCGGGAGAACCCCCATGATCGGAACGGGCCTGCGCGGTGACCGGACCGGTGGCGGGTTCGACGGGCTGACAGGAGCACGGCCGACGGGACCGCACCCGGCGGCGGCTCACCCGCAACCGGCTCCAGCCCGCCGTTCCCGCCGCGCATTGCTGGGGCCATGAGGGGACCGCGTCGAAGAAGATGCTCGCCCGGCAGGACATCAGTGGCCCGCTTTCCGCAGTATCATGTGACACTCCCGCGTTCGATCAGGGTGCCCGACGTTACCGGTGGGTAACGAAACTGGCAACGGCCAGGGAGAATCCGGCGGCCGGATCCCGGGAACTAGCACCGTGGAACGAATAACCGGGCACCGGGCTAGCACCGGAGAGCACCTTTTCGCGGTGAGCGCGCACACGGTTGTTTTCCCTTATCCGTGCGCTATTTTCGAAGCCGGAATGAAAGGCCGACCATGACGCTGAACGCGCGCACGCTGACCTTGCACGGCCACGAAATACACCTCACCGAATACGTCCCGGAGGTGCCCCCGGCCGACGAGGCCGACGTCGTGCTCCTCCTGCACGGCATCGCGGGCAGCGGCCACACCTGGCAGCCCCTGCTGGAGCACTTCGAGCGGCACGGTTTCGGCCACCGGGTGCTCGCGCCGGACATGCTCGGGCACGGCGGTTCGGGCACGCCCAGGGCGGACTACGGCCTCGGCGCGCTCGCGACGCTGGCCCGCGACGTGCTCGCCGTGGAAGGGCACCGGCACGCCACCGTGGTCGGTCATTCACTGGGCGGCGGGATCGCGATGCAGTTCGCCTACCAGTTCCCGGAGATGTGCGGGCGGCTCGTGCTGGTCGACAGCGGCGGCCTCGGCCCGGAGGTGAGCCCGGTGCTGCGCGCCACGGCCCTGCCCGGCGCCAACGTGACGCTCGCGCTGACGGTCAACCGCGTCACGCTCGCCGTGGCGCGGTCCGCGGCCGCGCTGGGCCGCAGGCTCGGCGGCCGCCTGTCCCCGGAGACGCGGGAGCTCGGCGCCCACTTTTCGTCGCTGGCCGCACCGGGCCACCGGCGGGCCTTCCTGTCGATCGCCCGCGGGCTCATCGATCTGCGCGGCCAGCGGGCCAGCGCCGTCGACAAGCTGTATCTCGCGGAAAGCGTGCCGACGCTGGTGGTGTGGGGCGCCCGGGATCAGCTGATCCCGCTGGCCCATGGGCGGCGGACGGCGACCCTCATGCCGGGAAGCAGGCTGGAAGTGTTCGAAGACGCGAAACATTTTCCGCATGTGGCCGACCCTGAGCGTTTCGGCAGGCTCCTCGACGGCTTCCTGGCCGAAAACCCGCCCGCGAGGTTGAATTTTGAAGAAGTTGTCACGTTGTTGATCGCAACAAATAGCGTGCGAACACCCTGAGTGCCACAGTTCAGCGGAGTGTCACACCGCAAAGTTGTCACCCGCGCATCAGGTTTCACTGGCGGAAATATCACTCACGAAAGTGCAACACCACCCGTTCGGGTGTACTCCAGACGAGTTAACGCCTGCTTCCCGCTGAGCGGTTGACAGCCACCTCACACCGAAATTATGTTGCCTGAGCCACAAAATCTAGATCGGCTTCGATGACGAAGAGGCTGGTTTTGTTGCTAGCAAAGGTAAAAACATGACCGACTTGGACACCGGGTTGACATCGGATGACCTGCGCGCCAGGCGATCCGGTACGACCTACGCGGCAACGCCACGCACCTCCCTCCTGCGGGCGCCGGCACCCAGAAAACCGATGGAGACCAGGCAGCCGCTGGAACCCAGGCCCGCGGATTCCGGGCCACCGGGACAACGGGCGGCCAAGGCCTCCGAAGCGCGTGGCCTGTGGTCACTGCTGCCCGCACAGATGGGCGAGCGGTTCCGGCCGCATGTGGACGCGCTCGCCAGGGCGATGCTCAAGGAGATCCAGAAAGCGGTACCGGAGTACGCACAACCGCTCGAAGGACCCTTCGGCGCGACCATCACGCAGGGTGTCCGGGGCGCCATTCTTCAGTGTGTCGACAGTGTGGTCGCCACCGAAGGCGCACGAGACACCTGGACGACCGTGTTCCGCAACCTCGGCAAGGTCGAGTTCAACGAGGGCCGCAGTCTCGACTGCCTGCAGACCGCCTATCGGGTCGGCGGGCGGGTGGCCTGGCGGCACGTGTCCGAGTTCGGGCAGTCCATCGGGCTGAGCTCCGACGCCCTGTGCCTGTGCGCGGAGGCCATCTTCGCCTACGTCGACGAGATCTCCGCGCTGTCCATCGAGGGCTACACCGCCGCGCAGACCCGCGCGGCGGGCACCATCGCCCGGCGCCGCCGCAGGCTGCTGGAGCTGGTGCTGGCCGATCCCCCGGCCTCCCCGCAGACCATCGCGGCCCAGGCCGTGTCGGCGCAGTGGAACCTGCCGGCCGAAGTCACCGTGGTCGCCCTCGAACCGAGGACCGACCAGCACAGCCTCGCGACCCCCGACCTGCACGGCGAAGTGCTGGTCGACCTCGAGGGCAACGAGCCCTGCCTGGTCACCGGCGACCCGGCCCGGCAGCTGAAAGACCTGGAAGGCAGGCTGCGCGGCTGGCGGGCGGTGGTCGGCCCGACCGTGCGGCTCACCGACGCCGCGCGGTCGCTCGCCTGGGCGCGCCGGACCATGCGGCTGGTGCAGCGGGGCGTCATCGCCGACGCGCCGATCACCTGGTGCGCCGACCACCTCTCGACGCTGTGGCTGCTCACTGACGAATTCCTGGTCAAGGAGCTGTGCACGCGGGCGCTGGCGCCGTTCGACGACCTGACGACCAAGCAACGCGCGCGCCTCGGCGAGACGCTGCTGATCTGGCTGCAGTCGCGGGGCAGTGCCCCCGAGATCGCGAAGAAGCTCAAGGTCCACCCCCAGACTGTGCGCTACCGCATGCACCAGCTGACCGATCTGTTCGGCGACCGGCTCAACAACGCCGACGACCGGCTCGACATGGAAATCGCGCTGCGCGCGGAGGCACTGCTCGCCGACGAGTAGCCACCCCCCGAGTTCGCTTCGAAGACGAGGTGCACAGGTGACCGGACCACGGGAAGAACAGCTGTGGACCCTGTTGCCCCGCGAGCTGGCCACGGTCTTCCGGCCGCGCATGCTGGACGTCGCCGACGACGTTCTCAAGGAGATCCAGCGGACGATCCCGGCCTACCGGCGCCCGCTCGACGGGGCGTTCGGCCAGGCGCTGCGGGCCGGGGTGCAGGAGGCGATCCTGCAGTTCCTCGACCGGCTCGGCAGCCCGGTCCCGTCGTCCGAAGAGCGCCGGAAGATCTTCGTCGGGCTGGGCGTGCACGAGCTCGGCCAGGGCCGGAACCTCGACGTCCTGCAGGCCGCGTACCGCGTCGGGGCGCGGGTCACCTGGCGGCGGATGGCCGAGGTCGGCGCGGACGCCGACGTCCCGTCGGCGACCTTGTGCCTGCTGGCGGAGGCCATTTTCGCCTACATCGACGAGCTGTCCGCGCTGTCCATCGAAGGACACGCGGCCGCTCAGGCCAAGAACGCGGGGACGCTGGAACGGCGACGCCGTCGCCTCCTGGACCTGCTGCTCGCGCAGCCACCCGCCGCCGCACCGGCGATCGAGGAGGTCGCCCAAAGCGCACAGTGGCCGGTGCCCGAGCGGCTGGTCGCGGTGGCGCTGGAACCCCGCGAGCACGGCCGGGAGCCCGCGCCGCCGCTGGGCCCCGAAGCGCTCATCGACCTGGAAGGGGGCGCGCCCTGCCTGCTGCTGCCCGCGCTGGGCGGCGACGAACGGCGGCGGCTGGAGATCGCACTGGTCGGCTGGCGGGCCGCGGTCGGCCCGGAAGTCGGCCTCGACGGCGCCGCACACTCGCTGCGCTGGGCGCGGGAGGCGTTGCGGCTGGCCGGGTCCGGCGCGCTGCCCGAGGTGGCGGTCACCTGGTGTGACCAGCACCTGTCCGACCTCTGGCTGTTCAGGGAGCCATTCCTCGCCGACGAGCTGGGCAAGCGCACGCTCGGGCCGCTGACCGACCTCAGTCCGAAGCAGTACGAGCGGCTCGCGGACACCCTGCTGGCCTGGCTGGAGACCTGCGGCAACGTCCGCGAGGTCGCCGAGCGGCAGTCCGTGCACCCGCAGACCGTCCGGTCGCGCGCGCAGGAGCTGGAGACGTTGTTCGACCACCGCCTGGAGGACCCGCAGCAGCGGTTCGAGATGCTGCTCGCGCTGCGGGCCGCCCAGGGACTCGCTCAGGGACTCGCTCAGGGTCTCGTTCAGACGCCGTCAGGCGGGGACGCCGAGTGAGCCCGCCAGCATCGGCCAGGCGCGGTGCAGCTCGCGGGCCCAGTACTCCCAGCTGTGCGTGCCGTTGCCGTAGTAGTCGGTCGTGACCGCGATTCCCTTGCTGGTCAACAGGTCCGTGAAGCTCTTCGACGCCGCGTACGCCGCCGGTTCCAGCAGGTCGGACTTACCCGCCGGGTCGAGCGGGCCGGTGTTGCCGTTGCCGCAGGAGACATACAGCGTTGTCCCGCGGAGCTGCTCAACGTGGTCGTAGGGATTGCGGGCGGTCCACAGCTGCGGGTTGATGTACTGGTTTCCCCACAGGTTGAGGAAGCTGAGCCCCTGCTGCAGCAGGATGCCCTGGATGAACTCCGGCACGCCGAACAGCTTGGTGTTGGGCACGCCGCTGAACGAGGCGGCGGCGCGGAACATGCCGGGATGCCGGAAGGCGTAGGCCATCGCGCCGTACCCGCCGATCGAGAGTCCGGCCACCGACCGGGTGGTGCCCGCGTGGTAGCCGCGTTCGAGCAGCTGCGGGAGCTCGGTGGTGTGGAAGGTCTCCCAGTCCGGCTTGGAGCTCAGGCCCCAGTTCCACCACGCCGAGTACATGCCCGCCTTGCCGTCGCTGGGCATCACCACCATGACGTCGGAGTTCTCCGTCATCGCCTTCACGTCGGTGAAGAAGTCCCAGGACTGGTAGTCCTTGACCTCGCAGCAGCCGTGCAGCAGGTAGAGCTGCGGCCACGTGCGGGTGGGCTGGCCCGCGTACCCGGTGGGCAGCAGCAGCCGCACCGGTGCGGTGGTGCCCAGCGCGGGCGAGGAGATGACGAGATCGACGGTCCGTGCGTCGATCTGTGTTTCGGACACCACTTTCGCGCCGTCGTCGGCAGTCACGCCGGGCGCCGCCGAGGCCTGGGTGATCGAGACGAGTGACGCCGCGAGCACCACCACCACGGCTGCCATCCTGCCGGTTCTCTTCATGACCGCTCCTGTCTACAAGGGAATGTTTCCGTGTCTGCGCCGCGGGCTCTCGGCCCGCTTGCCGCGCAGGACGTCCAGTGCCCGGCCGAGCTGGAGCCGGGTTTCGGCGGGCCGGATCACTTTGTCGACATAGCCGCGTTCGGCAGCGGCGTACGGCCCGGTGAACCGCTCGCGGTACTCCTCGGTCAGCCGCACGCGGGCGGCATCGCGATCTTCGCCGTCCAGCGCGGCGATCTCGCGGCGGTGCAGCAGCGGGACGGCGCCTTCCGCGCCCATCACCGCGATGTCGGCGGTCGGCCACGCGAGGTTGACGTCCGCGCCGAGGTGCTTCGAGCCCATCACGGCGTAGCCGCCGCCGTAGGCCTTGCGCACCACCACCGTCACCTTGGGCACGGTGGCCTCCGCGTAGGCGTACAGCAGTTTCGCGCCGTGGCGGATGATCCCGCCGCGCTCCTGCTCGGCGCCGGGAAGGTAGCCGGGGACGTCGACCAGGGTCACCAGCGGGATCGAAAAGGCGTCGCACAGCCGGACGAATCGGGCCGCCTTGTCGGAGGCGTCGAGGTCGATCACGCCAGCCTGGCACCGGGGCTGGTTGGCGACGACGCCCACCGAGCGGCCGCGGACGCGGGCGAACCCACAGACGATGTTGCGCGCGAAACCCGGCTGGATCTCGAGGAGCTCGCCATCGTCCACAAGGGACTCGATGAGGGAGTACATGTCGTAGGCCTGGTTGTCGTCGTCCGGGATGAGCCGGTCGAGCGCTTCGTCGGCGGCGGTCAGCGCGGTGCTCGTGCCGTCGGCGTAGACCGGCGGCTCGTCGAGGTTGTTCGGCGGCAGGTAACCGAGCAGCGACCGGACGTAGGAGATCGCGTCGGGCTCGTCCTCGGCGAGGAAATGGGAGACGCCGGACACCTCGTTGTGCAGCTTCGGCCCGCCCAGCTCGCCGGCGGTGAGCCGCTCGCCGGTCACCGCGGCGACGACCTCGGGGCCGGTGACGAACATGTGCGAGGTGTGCTCGACCATCACCGTGACGTCGGTGAGCGCCGGGGCGTACACCGCGCCGCCCGCGCACGGGCCCAGGATCAGCGAGATCTGCGGGATGACGCCGGACGCGCGCACGGTCCGCATCGCGAGCTCGGCGTAGTGCGCGAGGGAAACCACGCCCTCCTGGATGCGCGCGCCGCCGGAGTCGTTGATGCCGATCACCGGGCAGCCCGTCTTGAGCGCGAGGTCCATCACCTTGAGGACCTTCGCGCCGAACGTCTCCCCCATGCTGCCGCCGAACACCGAGAAGTCCTGCGAGAACACCGCGACGCGGCGGCCGTCGATCTCACCGAGCCCGGTCACCACGCCGTCACCGTAAGGCCGGTCCGCGCCCATGCCGAACTCTGCACAGCGGTGCCGCGCGAGCTGGTCGAGTTCGAGGAACGAACCCGGGTCCAGCAGCAGGTCGACGCGTTCGCGCGCGGTCAGCTTGCCCTTGCCGTGCTGCCGGTCACGAGCCCGCTTCTCGGCGAGGCGCACGGCCTCGTCCTGGCGGTCGGCGAGGTCCGCGAGGACCCCGGCGGTGCCGTGGCCGAGCAGCTGGGCGGGTTCGTCGTCGGTGGCGAACATGGGCGGTTCCCTTGTCTTCCGGTTCAGGCGGTGGGGACTCCGGGGGTCGTGCGGCCGCTGAGCACGGTCGCGAAATGGCGGGCGAGCACCGCTACGTGCGGCGGGTCGATCATGGACAGGTGGTCGCCGGGGGTCGGCACGACGTGCAGGTCCGGGCAGAACGCGTCCCAGCCGAGCGCGTCGTCGGTCCGCCGGTAGCGCGGGTCGAGCGAGGTGGTGAGCGGGTGCGGGTCCTTGGCGCGATAGAGCACCACCCGGCCGTCGTAGGGCCGCGGCTCGTACCGCTCGCCGACGCGAGCGTCCACATAGGACGTGTACTGGTGGCGCAGCACCGATCGGCCCATCCCTGGCACGGCGGCGGACAGGTTGCCCATCACCAGCTGGAGCTGCTCGACCTCGCCCAGCTTGCGCAGCGCGCCGCCGGTGACGCCCAGTTCGACGTCGTAGGTGGCCTCGACGTGTGCCACGAACCGGATCAGCCGCTCGACGACGAGTTCGCGATCGTCCTCACCGGACGCTCGCAGCGGCAGGATGGAGTCGATCAGCGCGAGCACCTCGACCCGCTCGCCGAGCTCGGTCAGCTGGTGCGCGGCCTCGAAGGCCAGCAGGCCGCCGAACGACCAGCCGCCGAGCCGGTACGGCCCCTCCGGCTGGACGGCGCGCAGCAGTTCGACGTACTGGGCCGCCTTCTCCTCCAGCGTCGGGACCTCGTCCAGCCGCTCGAAGCCGTAGCAGGGCAGCCGGACGCCGAGGTGTTCGATGAGCGGCTGGTAGACGCTCGTCGGGCCACCGGCGGGGTGGAAGAGGAACAGCGGCGGGCCCTCGCCGCGCTCCCGCAGCACCCGCATCGGCGTGCCTTCGGGGCCGTCGAGGCGTTCGCGCACCAGGTCCGCCATCGCGGCGATCGTCGGCACGGCGAACAGCTCCTCGAACGGCGCCACGCCGGGCAGTTTTCCCGACGCCAGCTCATAGAACCGGCGCGCGGCCGTCGCGTCTCCGGGGAAGTCCTGGTGGACGCCGAACTCCTCGGTGCCGAGCGTCTGCCGCCAGAGTCCGTGCAGCCAGCGTTCGGCGTGATCTCTGGGGTCCACTGTGGACCTCTTCGGCGCGCTCGCCGGTGCGGCTTCCAGGCCGAGTTCGGCCGTCAGATGGGCGGCCACCTCGGCGATGCTGGCGCCCCGCAGCAGCAGCGGGATCGGCAGCGCAGTGCCGAAGTCGCGCTCGGCGGCCGCCCTGGCCCGCATCGCCATCAACGAGTCGAGACCGAGCTGCGTGAGCGGGACCTCGCGGGCGACCTCGGCGGGACGGCAGCCCAGTAGTCCGGAAAGGACGGTGGCGAGCCGGTCGGCGATGGCCTCGCCCGCTTTGGCGCCCAGGGACTTCAACGTCCCGGCCCCGGCCCCGGCCCAGCCCGGCTCGACGGTGGCGTCTTCCAGCACCGCCTCGAAGAACGGCCGCTTCGTCAGCTCCGGGAACAGGGCCACGGTGCGGGGGACGTCGAGCCGGGTGATGCCGGTGGCCGCGCGCCCGGAGGCGAGGACGGCTTCGAGTGCCTCGATCCCCTCGTCCACGGGCATCGGCTCCAGCACGGGGTTTTCGGCCCGGTCACCGCCGGTGCCCGCCCAGGCGCCCCAGTTGATCGTCGCCGCGGGCAGGCCGCGGAACCGCCGCCAGGCGACGAAGGCGTCGAGCCAGGCGTTGGCCGTCGCGTAGGAGGTCTGGCCGGGCGAGCCGAGCAGCGCCGCCGCCGAGGAGTACACAAGCCACCAGGCGGGCGTGAGGTGTGCGGTCGCTTCGTGTAACCGTTGCGCGCCCAGCACTTTGGGCCGCCAGACGGCCGCGAGGTCTTCGGCTTCGACGTCTCCGGCGAGCCGGTCGGCCAGCACTCCCGCCGCGTGCACGACCCCGCGCAGGGGCAGGCCTTCCGTGGCCGCGACGATCCGCTCGGCCACGCCGGGTTCGGCCAGATCGCCGGTGACCACCACGATGTCCACTCCGGACAGACGTAGCTCGCCGACCTCGTCGCGCGCCCGGTCCTGGCGTCCGGAAAGGACGATCCTGGTCGCGCCCGAGTCCGCGAGCCACCGGGCGGTGACCAGGCCGAGCCTGCCCAGCCCGCCGGTGATCACGTACGCGCCGGGGCCGCCGGTGACCCCGTCCGTCGCGAAAGGACCGGTGCGCGTGAGCCGCGCGGCGTACCGGACGCCTTGGCGCCAGGCGACTTCGTCGTCGGCCGCGGCGGCGCGCAGTTCGCTGACCACCGAGTCCGCTCCGGACTGCGCGTCGACGTCGACCAGCGTCGCGTGCAGGCCGGGGTGCTCGAAGGCGAGCACGCGGATCAGGCCGCGCAGGAAACCCAGTCCCGGTTCGCCCGGCTCGCCATCGCGGATGGCCGTGCCTGCCTGGGTGAGCAGGTACAGCCGCGAGCCGGGCGCCTCGGCCATCCGCCGGACGACGTCGGTGACCGCGAGCAGCAGCCGTTGCGCTTCCTCGGGATCGCGATAGGCCTGGGGCGAGCCGATCAGCAGCGCGACCCCGGCCCCGGCGGCCAGCATGCCGGGCAGTTCGGCCAAGTCGTCGGCGGGCAGCGAAAGGGCCTGGTCGCCCAACTCGGCGAGGCCGAGCGCCAGCCCGAGCGCGCGGCCGAGGCTCGCCGGATGTTCGTCGGTGAGCACCAGGAACGAGTGCGCGCCCGGCTCCGGGGCGGGCAACGGCGTCTCGGCCCAGCGGGTCTCGAAGCTGCGCGCGGCCAGCGGGACGGCCAGCCCGGCGCCGCCCAGCCGCCGGACCCGGACGTCGCTGATGTCGACCACGACCTCGCCCGCGGCGTCGACGAGCTGCACGGCCCCGGTGTAGTCCGTCCCGTGTGGACTCAACGTCGCGTGGCAGCGGACGCCGTCGCCGGGATCGCCCAGCAGCCGGACGCGGCCGAGCCTGGTGGGCAGGTAGACGCCTTCCTCACCGGCGAGGTCGGCGGCACCGGCGGCGGCCAGCGCGTGCAGGCAGGCGTCGGCCAGCGCGGGATGGAAGGCGTACGCGCGCGGGCTCCCGGCCTCCTCGGGCAGCGAGATCCCGGCGGACGCGCGGCCCCGCGCCGCGCGGACGGTGTGCAGGCCGCGGAAGGCCACGCCGTAGTGCTGCCCGATCCCGGATAGTTCCGCATACAGGTCAAGGGATTCGCCGGTCACCTCGGCGAGCGGTTCGGGACCGCGGGGCGAGGGATCCGCGCACACCCGGGCGGACGCGTACACCGCCCAGCTGCCGTTCGGCTCCCTGGCGAACACCTGGACACTGCCCGAGGTCTCGTCCTCGGGCCGGAACTCGGTGGTGAGTTCGGTGTCGCCGGTCACCGGCAGCATCCGGTGCACATCAAGGGCTTCCACGCACAAGCCACCGGTGAACCGGCGGCGCGCGCAGGCCAGGACGAGCTCGAGGTAGCCCGTCGCGGGGAAGACGGTGATGCCGTGCACCCGGTGTCCCGGCAGCCACGACGGCGTGTCCGGCCCGATTTTCGCCTGCCACAGGTGCCTGCGCTCGCCGGGCACCTCGACATGCGTGCCGAGCAGCGGATGACCCGCCCCGGCCGGGCGCCGCCGGACCCAGTACGGCCGGTGGTCCCACGGCGGCGCGGGCAGGTCGAGCACCGGCGCGTCCGGGTGGCGCCGCCGCAGCACGTCCGGATGGCCATGGGTGTGCAGTGCCGCCAGGGAGTTCAGGAAACTCTCCTCGCTGCGCTTGCTCCAGCTGGGCAGCGCGCGCACCTCCACCCCGGCCGCCAGCGCCGTCTGCTCGACAGCGGTGAGCGCGATCGGGTGCGGCGAGATCTCCAGGAACGTGCGGTGGCCGTCGGCCATCGCGGCGGCGAGGGCGTGCGTGAACCGCACGGGACGGCGGAGGTTGTCGGCCCAGTAGTCCTCGTCGAACGCCGGGACGCCGCGGGGATCGTCCAGCACGCTGGAGTAGCAGGGCGTCTCGAGCGGGCGGGGCCGCAGCGCGCCCAGCCCGGTGCGGAACTCGGCCAGCACGGCGTCGACGGCCGGGGAGTGGCCGGCGCCGGTGACGTTGAGCCGCCGTGCGAGCCGCCCGAGGCCCTCGACATACGCGACGAGCGCGGCGACCTGGTCGGCGCTACCGCTGACCGTGCACTGCGTCGGCGACGCGTACACCGCGACGGCCACGCTGGGGAACCGCTCTTCGAGCTCGTGGAGCTCGGCGGCGGACAGCTCGACCACGGCCATCGCCCCGGCGCCGGACGCCGACATCTCCGAGAGCAGCCGCGACCGGGTGGTGACGATCCACAGGCCTTCTTCGACGTCGAGCGCCCCGGCGGTGACGGCCGCGGCGATCTCGCCCATGGAGTGGCCGAGCACGGCGGACGGCTCGACGCCGTGGGCTTGCCACAGCCCGGCGAGCGCGACCTGCATGCCGAACAGCACGGGCTGGACGATCGCGGGATCGGTGAGCTCCTTGGTGCTGCGCAGGCATTGGCGGACCGAGAAGTCGGCCCTGGCCAGGAACAACGGCTCAAGCCGCTCGATGCCCGCGCGGAACTCGGATTCCGCGCTGAGCAGGCGTCGTCCCATCGCGGGCCATTGCGAGCCGTAGCCGGAGAAGACGAACACCGGGCCGCTGTCCGCCCGCGCCTGATCCGGTGTGGTCGTCCCGTCCGCGACCGACCGGAGCCCCGCGACGAGCTCCGCGCGGGTGGACGCCACGACGGCGGCGCGCAGCGGGAGGTGCTCGCGGCGGCTGGACAAGGCTCCGGCGAGCTCGCCGGGAGCCGTCACCCGGCCGTCTTCACCGTGCAGCCAGGCCGCCAGTTCCCCCGCGCGGCGGCGCAGGACGATCTCCGACCGGGCCGACAGCGCGAACACCTGGGCCGGGCCACCCCAGCGGGAACCCCTGGCGGCGGCGGCGCCCAGCGGCCGGGCCCACTCCTCAAGCACGACGTGCGCGTTGGTGCCGCCGAAGCCGAACGCGGACACCCCGGCCCTGGCGGTGCCGGAGTACCGAGGCCAGGGTACCGAGGTGTCCACAACGGACAGTGCGTCGGCGGAGAAGTCGATGTGGGGACTCGGTTCGGCGAAGTGCAGGGTGGCCGGAATGCGGCCGTGCCACAGGGCGAGCACGGTCTTGATCAGGCCGAGGACACCCGCCGCGCCTTCCAGGTGACCGAAGTTGGTCTTGGCCGAACCGAGCAGCAGCGGACGCCGCCGGTCGCGCCCCCGGCTCAGCACCGCGGCCAGTGCCCGAGCCTCCACCGGGTCGCCGAGCGGGGTGCCGGTGCCGTGGGTCTCCACGTAGTCCACAGTGGAGGGATCGGAACCCGCCCCGGCGTGGGCTTCCGCGATCACCTGTTCCTGCGCGACCGGGTTCGGCGCGGTCAGGCCGTTGGAGCGGCCGTCGGAGTTGACAGCGCTTCCCCGGATGACCGCGAGCACCCGGTCGCCGTCGCGGCGGGCGTCGGTGAGGCGCTTGAGCACGACGACCCCGCAGCCCTCCCCGCGCACGATGCCGTCGGCGGCCGCGGAGAACGCCTTGCAGCGCCCGTCCGGCGCGAGCACCCCGGCGCGGTGGAAATTCGCCGTGATCGACGGCGAGAGCAGCAGGTTGACCCCGGCGGCGAGCGCCAGGTCGGCATCGCCCGCGGCCAGCGCGCGGGCGGCGTGGTGCACCGCGACCAGCGAAGACGAGCACGCCGTGTCGATCACCATGCTCGGGCCGCGCAGGTCGAGGTGATAGGACAGCCGGTTCGCCACCACGGCCGCGGCCGCGCCGGAGCCGCTCCAGGCGTCGACCTCGGCCGGGTCGGCCATGGTCAGCAGACTGTATTCAGTCGACGATATCCCGGCGAACACTCCGGTCCGCGTGCCCTTGAGACCGCCCGGCGCGATACCGGCGTGCTCCAGTGCGGCCCACGCGGTCTCCAGCAGGATCCGCTGCTGCGGGTCCATCGTCGTCGCTTCGCGGGCGCTGATGCCGAAGAACGCCGCGTCGAAGCCCGCGACGTCGTCGAGGAACCCACCGTGACGCGGCAGCTCGGCCCACGACTCCTCCGGGGCGAACTGGGCCCAGCGCCCGGCGGGCACCGTGCCCACGGCGTCGACCCGCTCGTCCAGCAGCCGCCAGAGCGCCGCGGGCGAATCCGCCCCGCCGGGCAGGCGGCAGCCGATCCCGATCACCGCGATGGGACCGGCGGCGGGCCAGGAGCCGGTGACCGGCGGGGCACTCCGCGCCGTCCCGCCGAACGCCTCGACGAGCGCGCCGACGGTCGGATACCGCCAGAGCAGCCCGACTTCGAGGGGTTTGCCGATCAGCTCACCGAACTCGGCGGCGATGACGACCGCGTCGCGCGACGAGACGCCGAGTTCCTGGACCGGCGTGCCCGCGTCGATCAGCTCGGGCCGCAGCCCGCCCGCCCGCGCGATCCGCTGGACCAGCCACGCGCGGAGGCGGTCTTCGTCCACGCTCATCGTGACCCTTCCGGGACCAGGAGTCCCGCCAGGTACTTGGCCCGGCACATCGACCGGGCCACCTTGCCGCTCGAGGTTCTGGGCACCTCGCCCGGCGCGAGCACGATCACGGTCCGGATCGCGAGCCCGTGCTGCGCCGAGACCGCGCGGCGCACGGCCTGCTCGATCTCATCGGGGGCGAAGGCGGCGGGGGCGATCCCGCGGCCGCGTTCCACCACGACCACCGCGGCCTCGCCCTCGTCCTCGACCGGCACCGAGAAGGCGACCGCGACGTGCGGGCGGACAGCGCTGTGCGCCTGCTCGGCGGTGGCCTCGATGTCCTGCGGGTAGTGGTTGCGGCCGTCGACGATGACGAGGTCCTTGATCCGGCCGGTGATGTACAGCTCGCCCTCGAAGAACACGCCGAGGTCGCCGGTGCGCAGCCACCACTGCGGCTCGGCGTCATCCCGGTGGTGCTCCGCCAGCAGCGCGCAGAAGGTGTGCGCGGACTCGTCGGGGCGGCGCCAGTACCCGCGTCCGATGTTCGGGCCGCTGACCCAGATCTCGCCCACCTGGCCCGGCGGCAGCCCGCGGAGCCGGTCCGGATCGACGATGCTCACCCGCTGCTCGACGGGGTGGCCGCACGACACGACGGTCGTCGAATGCGGGCTGCCGGGCTCGGCGCGCACCACCCGGCCCATCGCCAGCTCGGGACGGCGGAAGGTGGTGACCTTCGGCGGCGCGGCGGCGTCGGTGACCGCGACCAGGACGGTGGCCTCGGCGAGCCCGTAGGAGGAGCGGTGCGTCTTCGGGGAGAGCCCGCATTCGGCGAACGCGGCGTGGAAGCGGTCGATGATCCCGGCCTGGACCGGTTCGCTGCCGTTGATCAGCGAGCGCACGTGGTCGAGCCGCAGCAGCACTTTGTCCTCTTCGGACACTCGCGACGCGCAGAAGCCGTACGCGAAGTTCGGCGCCGCGCTGATCGCGCCGGGATTGGCCGAAAGGGCACGCAGCCAGCGCACCGGCTGTTCGAGGAACGCGAGCGGGTCCATCAGCACGGCCGGGATCCCGGCCGCGACCGGCGCCGCGATGGCCAGCACCAGGCCCATGTCGTGGAAAAGTGGCAGCCAGCTCACGGCGACGGCCTCGCCGGGGACGAAGCCGTACGCCTCCGCCGCCTGCCGCGCGTTCGCGACGACGTTGCCGTGCGTGATCATCACGCCGGCGGGGGCGCGGGTCGAGCCGGAGGTGTACTGCAGGTACGCCAGCTCCTCGGCCGACGCCTGGTGCGGGACGAACCCGAGGCCCGTTTCGACCGGGATCGAGTCCACCGCGATCACCCGGTGTCCTCGTGTTTCCAGCCGGGAAAGAAACGTCTTCGTCGCGTGGAGGCCATCGGCCGTGGAGAGCACGACTGTCGGTTCGGAGTCGGCGAGTATTCCGACGAGCCGCTCGGTCTGGCCAGGAGAATCCGGCGGGAACAACGGCACGGCGACGAGCCCGGCACGGAGCACACCGAGGAACGCGACCACGTAGTCGGGCGTCTGGCCGATCAGCACCGCCGCCCGGTGCCCTGGCTCGACGACCGCTCTGAGCGCGCCCGCCACGGCACTGACCCGCTGGTCCAGCTCGCGCCAGGTCAGCGAAGAGGCCACCCCGTGCGGGTTGAGCGAGAAGTCGAGATGGGTCAGCGCGACCTCGTCGCCGACGGTGAGCGCCCGTTCGGCGAGCAGCGTGGCCAACGTGGTCGCGCCGCCGCCCGGAGCCACTCCCCGTGCGGCGGAGACACTTTCAGAACTCGTCAGCATGATTCCTCGCGAAAGGGCGTGCGAAGGGAAAACCGGCAATTAACCGGTCCCGGACAATCAGCGGGATGATCGGAAGTCACACTATTTCTCCCCACTATTTCTGTCAACGAAACAGATATTCTCCGGAATAGTTGTCATTCGGCTCAGCGCATCGGCGACGGGGAATGGTGCCGAGGTGACAAGGACGGGCGGAACACCCTCAGCGCGAGCCAGGCGGCGCACAGTTCGGCGGCGGCGGCCACGACCAGGCCCGCCACGTAGCCGTCACCCGGCCAGGAGGTGAGCACGACGCCGATCACCACGACCCCGAGTGCGCTCGACACCTCGCGGGACGCGGTCAGCAACGCCGACGCGGTCCCGGCGTGCTCCCCGGGAACCTCGTCGAGCGCTGAGGAGGTCAGCGGGACGGTGAACGCCGACCCGGCCCCGGCGAGCATCAGGCCCGGCAGACGCGGCGGGATCGACGGCCAGTTGGCCGCCACGGCTACCGCCAGCAGGCCCAGCGCGACCGTCGTCAGTCCACAAGCGACAGTGCGGCGCGGGCCGAACCGGGCGAGCGCACGAGGCACCAGCGGCGTCGCGAGCACCAGCGCGCCGGCCACCGCGACCAGCGGCAACGCGGCGGCGACGGGGTCGAGCCCGAGTGTCTCCTGGTGGACCAGCGGGGTGAAGAACACGATGCCGCTGACACCGACCCCCCACAGCAGTTGCACGGCCAGCCCGCCGGTGAAGTACCCCGTGCCGCGCAGGGCGCGCGGGATCAGCGGCGCGGCGGCGGTGCGTTCGCGCCGGACCGTGAAGACCGCGGCCAGCGCCCCGGCTGCCGCCAGTGACCAGGGGACCCACGGTGTGCCGGTGCCGGTGACCGCGAACGTCAGCAGCACCAAGGCAAGGCAGGCGGCGACCAGGCTCGCGAGTTCGGGCGCTCGTTGCCTTCCGGTCACCTCGCCGGAACCGCAGAGCGGGAGCAACGCGGCGGCGGCCAGCGCGAACGGGACGTTGGCGAAGAAAATCCAGCTCCAGTGCAGGTATTCGCTGAGCACTCCCCCGGCGAGCGGACCGACCGCGAGCGCGACGGCGAGCGCGGCCGTCCACAGCGCGGCCCCGAGCACCCGGCGTTTCTCGTCGGTGGTGATCCTGAGCAGGCTGAGCGTCCCTGGCACCAGAAACGCGGCGGCGAGCCCCTGCACGACCCGCGCGGCCACCAGCCACCCGACGTCGCGGACACACCCACCGAGCACCGCACCCGCCGCGAACACGACCAGCGCGACGGCGAGCGTCCGGCGCGCACCCCACCGATCCAGTACCGGCCCGGCCGCGGGCAGCAGCCCGGCGAACGGCAGGAGGTACCCGAGCGTGAGCCACTGCAGCCCGCCCACCCCGGCCCCGATCTCCCGCCCGATGGACGGCGCGGCGGCCGCGAGCACGGTGTTGTCCGCGGTGGTCACGAAGGCCACCAGCCCCACCACACC
>NZ_JAYMZS010000047.1:0-48764 GCF_035828755.1 Amycolatopsis sp. H20-H5
CAACTCCTGAACACGGGCGAGCAACTGCTCGACCATCGCCTCCAACACCCCAGGAACCGCCACACCAAGATCATCCCAGGTGGGACTCAACCCACCGACATCGGCCACCAGCCAGCTGAACAGCTACGCTCAACCGCGTGATCCGCCGGGGACGGCGAATCGAGCGCCCATGTTGTCAGGTGGATTGTAGAAGACCATCGAGCGAAACCACGGCGCCGCCTTGCGTGGGTGTCGTCGGCTCAGCAGGCTGGCGTAGGCGTACAGAACCCGGTGGGCAGGACGGTTGTCGAGTTCGGCGTATGGCAAGCAATCCATGAACGGCCAGCACAAACTCTGTTGCAACACGCAGACCCCGGCCTCGGCCCACGCCAACGCCTCATCGAGGTCTTCGACGTCGATGTCGGCGGGGTCCTCGCCATCATCGAGACCAGCCGCTCCATACGCTTGCATGACGTAGGCGTCCAAACACCTCGGCATGATCAAGCGTCCGGCCACGTCCCGACACGCGGCCTCGTACGCCGCGGTCTCCTCCGCCGACGCTTCCTCATCCGGGAACCACACGCGCTCCATCCGCCACGCCGGGCGCGCGCCGAGCTTGCGGACTTCACGTTCCAGAGCACTGATCTCGTTGGCCGGAAAGCCCTCGTAGTACTCCTCGGCATCGAACTCACCACACGGCCAGGCCAGCAGTGGCCGGTCAAGCGCGCGCAACGCCTCCCGCGTTCACCGTCCCGGTCGGCGCCATCCACGGCATGACCCACTTCGGCACCTCGGAGACGTCCACCCGCAGTAGTATTCCAGCCACGGCCTCCCGGCACCGGCACCACGACCAACGGCGGCTGCGGGCGCCCGACTCATTCTTCAAGCCGGCCTCCTCGTACCTCTAGCGTGGTCGCAGGCGAGCGGATCCGCCTGAGCACCGGTGATGATGAAGGCGGTCATCGGGATCACGGCGAGGAGGAGGGCAATATGCCTGGCAGCGGTCCGTTGGACGCCGACGTGATTCTCGGTGGTGACGAGACTGAGGCCCTGCTCGCCCTGCTGTCCGACATCGCCCAAGGTCACGGAGATGCCCCGAGGATTCGCGAGCGGCAAGCGCTGCATGGGCTTTGCTGTCCAACCGAGCGGCGACCCAAGGCGGCTACGCGCCTGCACGCGACGACAGCTACTACCGGCATCTACTCGAAAGAATGCCGACCTGCGCCAGACCCTGACGTGGTCAGGAATGGTCGCTATGGATCGGACCCAGTCCAGTTCGTCCGTAGAGTGCCGGGCGTCGTTGGTGACGTGCGGCGGCGCGTGGTTTGGACGGTCGCCGTCGTCAGGACCCGCTTGTACAGCGGGTACGCTCAGTAGTGCTGAGAGTCAGCCCGCTGCTGCTCTACGAAGTATGGTCCCTCCGCAGCCCCCGCGCTGAGGGACCTTTCAGCGCCAACGCTGCTGACGTCTCCGTGCCGATGGCGCTTGGGTTGGGCCGGACTGCACCGACGAGCTGGCGACAACACCGCCGACGGTCGGGACGCCTGCCTCCGATTGCGGGAGCGTAGTTCGGCGTATGGCCAATCAAGCCTTGCAGGGCGCATATCGAAGTCGCGTGGTTACTGCCTGTGCCCGAGTGGTTTAGCTGTGACGTACGGCAGCGAGTCGACACGTATAGGAGCCCCACCGCCAAGCGGTGGGGCTCCTATACGTGTTTCTTAGCACCCTACAGCGTCAAACACGCTGAAACTATCAGCGTCGAACCGCAAACCCGCTGGTCAGCGGGTCGCAGTTCTGTTGGGTGCCCCCGGCAGGACTCGAACCTGCGACCTAGAGATTAGAAGGCTCTTGCTCTGTCCAGCTGAGCTACGAGGGCCTGCGCGCCGACGACAGGTACTGGTCGCCCAGCACCGGCAGCTTAGTCGTCGCCATCCATTCGATCGTTTGATGCCGCCGAATCGTTTCAGGGTTGGGTGAGCTGTTTCTAGGGAGGGGCCCGCGGGCGCGCCGGGTTGCGGGGCAGCGCGCCCGCGGGCAGGGCCGCTTCGGGGGAGCGGCCCTGGTTCGACGCCGGCTGCGAGTCGACTCTCCCAGGAGCGGACGGCGGCGAACCCGTTCAGGTGGTCAGTCCCAGATCTTCAGGGCGCGGACCACGAAGGGTGCTTGCGGTACGTAGGTGCCGCCACCCGGGTAGGTGATGAAATCGCCCTCGGTCGTGCATTCGAGGCTTTGGTATACGGTGACGTCGCGGGTCATTCGGTTGATGAACGAATGGCCTTCGAAGTTGGCGGGCAGTGGAATGCATTCCTCGGGATTGGCGGTGCGCAGATCGAAGCGCTGCGCGGTGCCACCATAGGATTCATCCGACCAGGTGCAGAACTCGCCTTTCTTACACGACGGCTCGGTGGCGGTGGTATCGGCCTGGGCCACTCCGGCGCAGGTCAGCAGGCTGACGGTGGTCAGGAGCAGGGCTCGGGGCAGGCGGTGGCGCAGGTTCGGCAGACGTCGTGACATGGTGGTTTCTCCCCCTGAATGAGCGGCTCACCTTTTCGGCCGCGGTGGAATGTGGTGATTCCACGATGACGGGCTTGGGTAGGTTTGTCACTCCGCAGTTTTACTTCTGTGGATAAGTAGATGTGATCCGCTCGATCGGGGCGGGGTTGTCCACAAATCGCGTGGGGGCCTTGCGGGGGGTGGGGGAGGCTGCTAGGCGCGGGCGGTGGTGGCGCGGATCACGAGCTCGGCCGGGAGCCTCGTCGGCTCCGGTGCGCGCCGGCCGTCCAGGAGCTGGAGTGCCAGCTCACCCGCTATCCGCCCCTTCGCCACCAGGTCCTGACGGACGGTGGTCAGCGGTGGTTCGGACCAACGGGCGGGCGGGGCGTCGTCGAAACCGACCACCGAGAGCTGCCCCGGCACGTCGAGGCCGAGCTGCCGGGCCACCGCGATCGCCGCGAGTGCCAGCTGGTCGGACATGCACAGCAGCGCCGTCGGCCGGGGATCGCGCTCCAGCAGGCCGAACGCGCTCGGCATCGCGCCCTGGACGGACATCCCGGACGCCTCCCAGATCGGCACGTCGCCCGGGGAGATCCCGGCTTCGGCGAGGGTGTCCAGGTAGCCCGTGAGGCGCTCCCGGGTGTCGTTGTACCTGCTGTCCGCGGCGTTGCGGGCGCTCAGCTCGCCGCCGCGTGGCGCGGACAGGCACTGCGCGGAGAAGATGCCGAAGCGGCGGTGCCCGAGGTCGAGCAAGTGCCTGGCCGCCGCCGCGGCGCCGCCCCGGTCGTCGCAGCCCACCCTGGCCGCTCCGGGCACCAGCGGCTGGTCGATGACGACCAGCGGCAGGCCGCGGTCGCGCACCGCGGTGAGCGCCGAAGCGCCGTCGGCCAGGGAATACGCCACCGCGACGTCCGCCTGTGCGGCGAGCACGCGGTCGGCGCGGGGGCCGCCGTCGTCTCCGCCCGGGAGCAGCAGCAGGGCGTGCCCGTCGGGGTCCACGGCCGTGGCCAGCGCGTCCAGGGTCACCGAGAGCGCGGGGTCGGAGAAGGCCGCGGACAGGCTCGCGTCGAGCATGAACGCGATCGCGCCCGTCCGGCTGGTGGCCAGGCTGCGGGCCGTCGGATTCGGCCCGGTGTAGCCGAGCTGCTTGGCCGCTCGCAGCACGTCTTCCCGCAGGTGGGCGGACAGCTGGTCCGGCCGGTTGTAGGCGTTCGACACGGTCGCGCGCGAGACGCCGACAGCCTCGGCGACGTCGTCCAGCGTCGGCCTCCGACGTCGCGTGGTACTCACCCCGCCAGTCTAGTGCGCGAAAATCCGGTGGACATTCTGAAGCGCTTCAGTCATTCTGGCACAAGGGAATAACGAAAGGGGTGTGGCTACATGAGTGCTCGGACGGCGGTCTTCCTGGTGTTCGCGCTGAACGGTGCGGCGCTGGGTTCCTGGGCCCCTCGCACGCCCGCGCTGTCCGCGCAGGTGCACGCGGCGCCAGGTGTTTTCGGCCTCGCGCTGCTCGGGGCCAGCGTCGGCATGCTGTGCGCGGCCTCGGTGTCAGGCAGGCTGATCGAACGCGGTGGCACGCGGGCCGTGGTCGCCGGGAGCACCGTGATCGCCTGTGTCGCGCTGCCCCTGGTCGGCTACGCGACGTCGGTCGCGCTGCTCGGGGCCGCTCTGTTCGTGCTCGGCGCGAGTGTGGGCGCGCTCGACGTCGCCATGAACGTCGCCGGGGTCGTGATCGAGCGGCGGCTGGGCAAGCCGATCATGCCGACGCTGCACGCCGGCTTCAGCTTCGGCGCCCTCGCCGGCTCGCTCGCTGCGGGCCTCGCCGCCTCCCACGGCTGGTCGCCGGGCAGGCATCTCGTGGTCGCCGCGATCGCCGCGCTGGTCGTGCTGGCGTTGATCATCCGGGCCGTGCCGGGGGCGCGGCCGGTGAAGTCGGCCGAGGCGGTTCCGGCGCCGCTCAGGGCGCCTGTGCGCCGTCCCGTGCTGTGGCTGCTGGCCGCCGTCGCGCTGTGTTCGGCGATCGCCGAAGGGGCCAGCTCGGACTGGTCCGCCCTGCTCATGACCACCGAACATGGCATGGGCCAGGGTGCCGCGGCGCTCGCGTTCTCCGGCTTCGCGCTCGCCATGGCGCTGGCCAGGCTCGGGGGCGCCTGGACGCAACGCCGGTTCGGCGCCACGCGCGCCTTGGCCTTCGGCGCCGGCCTGGCCGCCGCCGGGCTGGTGGTCGCCGCGATCGTCCCGCTTGCCGCGTTCGGCTATCTCGGGTTCGCGCTCGCGGGCGTCGGCCTGGCCGCGGCCTTCCCCATCGCGCTCAGTCTGGCAGGCGACGCGGGCAAGCGGGCCGACGGCAGCGGGGGTGAACGGGAGCTGGCCTTCGTGACCACCATCGCTTACAGCGGGTTCCTCGCCGGGCCGCCCCTGGTCGGCGGGATCGCCCAGCTGACGTCGCTGTCGCTGTCCTTCCTGGTGGTCGGCCTGGTCGCGGCCATCATCGTGCCGGCGGCGCTCGGGGCACGCCGGGTCCGCCTGCGGGAGGAGACTTTGACCCCCACGGCGCGTTGACACCGCCGCCGCCCCCGGGCAAGCTGTCCTGGTCGGTAAACTGAGATGAATGCGATGACTTCGCCATTTCAGGTCGGCTGATCGGGGAGGGGGAAGTCGTGAGGGCTCGGGGGACGGGTATTCCGGCGGGGCTCGTGCAGCGGGCCCTGCCCCGCCTGCTGCTGATACCGGTGGTGTTCCGCCTGGTGATCCTCGGGCAGGCGCTGTGGTGGGACGACCACCGCGTGTTGCCGGTGATCTGGCTCTTCGCCCTGCTGCAGGTCGTGCCCAACCTGGCCGAGGCGTGCTGGGTCTTCCGCTGGTCCGGCCGCCACCCGTCGGGCGCCCGGCTGATCCCGCTCGCCGACCTCGGGTACGGCGTCGCGCTCAACCTCGGCGCCGCCCTGGTCGTCGCCCCCGCGCAGTTCGCCTACGTTTCCGCCGTCACCTGGATCCACCTGATGGGCACGGTGATGATCCTGGCGTTCCTGCGGGGGGTCCTCGCGGGCGCGGTGGCCGTCGTCGGCGTCGCGCTCCTGCGGTACGTGATGGCGGCCGCGGCCGGCGCCGTGCCGCCCGACACCGGGGACTTCGTGGTCCTCGTCGCGTTCGTGGCGACCTCGGTGGCGATCCTCGTGCTGCTCGGCGCGTCGATGCGGTTCGCCCTCGGTTTCGGCGAGCAGCAGGGCCGGGCCGCCGAACGCGAACGGCAGCGCCGCGACGTCCACGACACGGTCCTGCAGGTGATGGAGTCGCTGGCGCTGGCGGCGCCTGGCGACACCATCGACCCGGTCGCGAGCCTCCACCAGGTGCGCCGCACCGCGCGGGCGCAGGCGATGCGGCTGCGGATGAGCCTCGACAACGAGCTTTCCGGCGTCCCGGCCGGCCTACACCAGCGGCTGCGGCTGCTCGTCGCCGAGATGGCGGTGGACGGCCTGCACGCCGAGGTCGTCGCACCCGGGAGCGGGGGAGACGAGCTGCCCGACGCCGCCGTGGACGCCCTGCACGACGCGACGCGGGAGGCGCTGCGCAACGCCCTCAAGCACGCCGGGACGGCGCGGGTGATCGTCAGCGTGCGGGAGACCGGCGACGGGACCACCGTGATCGTGCGTGACCACGGCAAGGGCTTCCTCGTCGGCGCGCACCGCTCGGGCTTCGGCATCGAGCATTCGATCGTCGCGCGGCTCGACGAGATCGGCGGCCGCGCGGACCTCCAGTCCAGCCCGGGGCACGGGACCCGGGTGAGCATGTGGGCGCCGCTAGTCCTGCGTCTCCCCGTCGGGTGAGTCGCGCCACTGCCCGAACGGGCGGTCCAGCGACCACTTTTCGCCGTCGCCATCGAGGATCCGGTACTCGCAGGTCTCCGGGTTGGACAGCGACTCGAACAGCTCGACGCTCCAGCCGAACAGGCGGCGGCACAGCAGCCGGATCGTCAGCCCGTGCGACACGATCAGCACCGTCTCGGGGTGTCGTTCGCCACGTGCCGCCAGCTCGCTGAGGAACGCCGCGACGCGGTCGTCGACGTCGGCGCCCGACTCCCCGAACGGGAGCCGGTAGTAGAAGTGGCCGAACTCGTGCCGGCGCTGACGCTGGACCTCCTGGTCCCGGGGGTCCTGCAGGTTGCCCCAGTCCTGCTCGCGCAACCGCGGCTCCGGCACGATCCGCTCGCAGGCGTCGCCGATGTCCAGCAGCCGCAACGTTTCCCTGGTCCGCAGGTACGGGCTGACGTACACCGCGACCCGGTCCCCGCCCAGCAGCCGGGTCAGCACGGGACCGGTCGCGCGGGCCTGCTCACGCCCGGTGTCGGTGAGCGGCAGCGCGTGGTCCGGGATCCGGGTGTAGGCGAGCTCGTCGGCGTTGCCGAGTGACTCGGCGTGCCTCAGCAGGATGATCCGCACCGGCCCATCCTGCCTCCCCGCGCCCGCGAAACCACGGCGGCGGGCCGGGCTACCCTCGTGACGTGTCCTCGAACCCCGCGACTGACCAGGCCGGACCCACCCAGCGCAAGGCGAGCGTCCTGCCGTTGCTCTCCGTGGGCGTCGTGCTCGCCGCGCTGGTCGCCGTCGCGCTGGTCGCGCTCACCGGGGGCGCCGGGTACCTCGTCGCCGGGCTGCCCGACCCGGGCCTGGTCACCCGCTACGGCGTCACCGTGGTCAGGGTCGTCGCCGAGGCCGCCGAGGTGCTGTGCGTCGGCTCCCTGTTGCTGGCGGCTTTCCTGGTGCCGCCCCAGAAATCCGGCACCCTCGCGCCCGACGGGTACGCCGCGCTGCGGGTCGCCGGGACGGCCGCGTGGATCTGGTTCGCCGCGGCCGTGGCTTCGGTGCTGTTCACCTCCGCGGACGCCGCGGGACGCCCGTTCTCCGAGGTCCTCTCGCCGCAGGTGCTGCTCGACCTGGTCGACGCCGTCGAGCAGCCCAAGGCCTGGCTGTGGACGGCGCTGATCGCGCTGGTGATCGCGGTCGGCTGCCGGCTGGTGCTGTCCTGGGGCTGGACCGCCGTGCTCTTCTTCCTTTCCGTGGGCGGGCTGGTCCCGGTCGCGGTCACCGGGCACTCCGCGAGCGGCGGCTCGCACGACCTGGCCACCAACAGCCTGCTGTACCACCTGGTCGCGGCCGCGCTGTGGGTCGGCGGGCTGGTGGCGCTGCTCGCGCTCGGCTGGCGGCGGGGCGAGAACCTGAAGCTCGCGGCGACGCGGTTCTCCAAGCTGGCGCTCGTCTGCTGGATCGTGATGGCGATCTCGGGCGTGGTCAACGCGCTGGTCCGGATCCGGGTGCAGGACCTGCTGACCACGGACTACGGCCTGCTGGTCACGGCCAAGGTGGTCGCCCTGCTGCTGCTCGGGGTTTTCGGCCACCAGCAACGGCAACGCGGCGTTCGCGGGCTCGTCGACGGCGCCGGTGGCGGCCAGCTGCTGAAGCTCGCCGCGGTCGAGGTGCTGATCATGTTCGTCACGATCGGCATCGCGACGGGGCTGGCCAAGACGCCGCCCCCGCAGGAGGTGTTCAGCCAGCCGTCGACGACGGAGCTGCTGGTCGGCTACCCGCTCGACGGCCCGCCCACGGTGGCGCGGCTGCTGTTCGTCTGGCGGTTCGACCTCGTCTACGGCACGGCGGCGATCGTGCTCGCCGTCCTCTACCTCCTCGGTGTCCGCAGGTTGCGCCGCCGCGGCGACACGTGGCCCCCCGGCCGGGTGGTGTCCTGGCTCGCGGGCTGTTTCGTGCTGCTCATCGCGACCTCCTCGGGGATCGGGCGGTACGCGCCGGCGATGTTCAGCGTGCACATGGGCAGCCACATGCTGCTGTCCATGGTCACGCCCGTGCTGTTCGTGCTGGGCGGCCCGATCACGCTGGCGCTGCGCGCGCTGCCGGTCGCGGGCAGGGACGGGCCGCCGGGGCCGCGGGAATGGCTGCTCGCGTTCGTGCACTCGCCGGTTTCCCGGGCGCTGACCCATCCCCTGGTCGCGCTCGCGCTGTTCGTCGGGTCGTTCTACGCGCTGTACTTCTCCGGCCTGTTCGACTCCGCGCTCGACTACCACTGGGCGCATCTGCTGATGAACGGCCACTTCCTGCTGGCGGGGTACGTCTTCTACTGGCCGGTGATCGGCGTGGATCCGGCGCCGCGGCGGATCCCTTCGCTGGGCAAGCTCGGCATGATGTTCGCCGCGATGCCGTTCCACGCGTTCTTCGGCGTGATCCTGATGAGCATGCAGACGGTGATCGGCCAGCAGTTCTACTCCTCGCTGAAGCTGCCATGGGTCGGCGACCTGCTGACCGACCAGCGGCTCGGCGGCGGGATCGCCTGGGCGTCGGGCGAGATCCCGGTGCTGCTCGTGCTGATCGCGCTGCTCGTGCAATGGGCCCGTGCCGACGAGCGCGAGGCCAAGCGGTCCGACCGGCGCGAAGAGGTCACCGGGGACGCCGATCTCCACGCCTACAACGCGATGCTCAAGAAACTCGCCGAGCCGGGCAAGCGGCCGAACTAGCTGTTTCGCGCCCTAGCACGCAGCACCGACGAATTTCGCTGCTCGTGACCGCCGGACCGCCCCGGTTGTGCACACCGGGTCCGGTTGTCCACAGATTTCGCGGCCCGCCGTTTCCGGCCCGCCCGTCCCGGCAAGCTGGTTTCACGGGCACCGAGGCGGTGCGCGCCGAGTGAAGGGTGAGGGCGATGGCGGTTGGGGAAACGTGGATCACGATGGTCGGAAGGCTGACCAGTGAGCCGGTCCACCACCAGGAGCCGGAACGCGGCCATGACGTCGTTTCGTTCGGGCTGCTCAACATCGAGCGCCGCTTCGACCGTGAGCGGGGGGAGTGGACCGACGGCCGGGAGCTCGAAGTCCGGGTGACCTGCCGGCGCAAACTGGCCGCGGGGGTGCACAGCTGTCTCGGCAAGGGCGATCCGGTCGTGGTCACCGGCAGGCTGTCCTCGGGCGGGCCGGACGTCGCCCCGCGGTCTCGCGCTGTACTTGAGCTTGAGGCCTTCGCCGTCGGCCCCGATCTCGGCCGGTGCGTGGCCGGGGTCCGGCGTCCCGTGCGGGCCGCCAACAGCCGCCCGGAGTGGCGCGGGGCGGTGGAAAACGGGCTCGTCAGTGCTGCTGAATCGGTGCCGGCCGCCTGACCGGACGCGGCCCGGTCCAGTGGTCCGGCGGAAGGGAGATGATGGTCGGGCGGTGCTGCGCGGCTAACTTTCGGTAGCTCGGTGGTGACCGCCGTCAGGGCGCGGATCGGCTCGCTCTACGATCGCTCGCATGGCCGAGTTTATCTACACCATGAAGAAGGTGCGCAAGACCGTCGGGGACAAGGTCATCCTCGACGACGTCAGCACCGCGTTCTACCCCGGCGCCAAGATCGGCGTGGTGGGTCCGAACGGAGCCGGTAAGTCCACCGTTCTCAAGATCATGGCGGGGATCGAGCAGGCCAGCAACGGCGAAGCTTTCCTTCAGCCTGGCGCGAGCGTGGGCATCCTCATGCAGGAGCCCGTGCTCACCGAGGACAAGACCGTCCGCCAGAACGTCGAGGAGGGCCTCGGCGACATCAAGGTCAAGCTCGACCGGTACAACGAGATCGCCGAACTGATGGCGACCGACTACAGCGACGAGCTGATGGAAGAGATGGGCGGGCTCCAGGAGGAGCTCGACCACGCGAACGCCTGGGAGCTCGACTCGACGGTCGAGCAGGCCATGGACGCGCTCCGGTGCCCGCCGCCCGAGGAGGGCGTCACGCACCTGTCCGGTGGCGAGCGCCGCCGGGTCGCGCTGTGCAAGCTGCTGCTGTCGGCCCCCGACCTCCTGCTCCTCGATGAACCCACTAACCATTTGGACGCCGAAAGCGTGCTGTGGCTGGAGCAGTTCCTCGGCCGGTACGCCGGGGCGGTGCTGGCCGTGACCCACGACCGGTACTTCCTGGACAACGTCGCCGAGTGGATCATGGAGATCGACCGCGGGCGCGTCGTCGGCTACGAGGGCAACTACTCGACTTACCTCGAGAAGAAGCAGGAACGCCTGGCTGTCCAGGGCAAGAAGGACATGAAGCTGGCCAAGCGGCTGAAGACCGAGCTCGAATGGGTCCGGTCCAACGCCAAGGCCCGCCAGACCAAGTCGCGGTCGCGTCTCGACCGCTACGAGGAGATGGCGGCCGAGGCCGACAAGCACCGCAAGCTCGACTTCGAGGAGATCCAGATCCCGCCGGGTCCCCGGCTGGGCAGCGTGGTCGTCGAGGTCGAGAAGCTGCGCAAGGGTTTCGACGACCGGATCCTGATCGAGGGCCTGTCGTTCGACCTGCCGCGCAACGGCATCGTCGGCGTCATCGGCCCGAACGGTGTCGGCAAGACGACGCTGTTCAAGACGATCGTCGGGCTCGAGGACGCGGACGACGGCCGCGTCAAGATCGGCGAGACCGTCAAACTGTCCTATGTGGACCAGAACCGCGGCGGCATCGACCCGAAGAAGACCGTGTGGGAGGTGGTTTCGGACAAGCTGGACTACATTCACGTCGGGCAGACCGAAATGCCTTCGCGTGCCTACGTCAGCGCGTTCGGCTTCAAGGGCCCGGATCAGCAGAAGCCGGCGGGCGTGCTCTCCGGTGGCGAGCGCAACCGGCTGAACCTGGCGCTGACCCTCAAGCAGGGCGGGAACCTGATCCTGCTCGACGAACCGACGAACGACCTGGACGTCGAGACGCTGGGTTCGCTGGAGAACGCGCTGGAGCAGTTCCCCGGCTGCGCCGTGGTCATCTCGCACGACCGGTGGTTCCTCGACCGGGTGGCGACGCACATCCTCGCCTGGGAAGGCACCGACGAAAGTCCCGGCGCGTGGTTCTGGTTCGAAGGAAACTTCGAAGGCTACGAGCAGAACAAGGTCGAGCGTCTCGGTGCGGACGCGGCGCGCCCGCACCGCGTCACCCATCGCAAGCTGACCCGCGACTAAGGGGGCGGGGTTCCCCGTGGAAGCCAGCAGAGACGTCAGGCCGGGCTCACCCACCGCTGCCGCGGTGGGTGAGCGGTCCGTTGTTGCTGACGTAGGGGGGAACCTCACCTCCGTGGGGCGGCTGATCGAGCGCTGCGCCGAGCTGAGCCTGCGGGCTCCGGAACTCGCGCTCGTCCTCGGCGAGCGCGCGTCCGCGCTGGCCGAGGTGGCCAGGGCGGACGAGCAGTGGATCCGTGCCGAAGGGCTGGTGGTCGCCGCGCGGGTCCGCCTCGGTGACCGGGCCGGCATGGTCGGCCGGGCCGTCGCCGCGCTGCGAGCCGCCGAGCACGCCGGATACGGCGACGTCGCCGCCCGGCTGCGGGTCGATCTCGCGATTTGCGCGCGCAGCGTCGGAGTGCCGCTGACGGGCCTCGCGGCCCTGCGCCCGGTGCTCGCCGATCCCGCGTTGCCCACCGCGCCTCGCGCGGCGGCGCTGTGCCACCTCGTGGGGTGCCTGGCGCAGTTCGGGCGCAAGGCCGAGCTCGACCGGGTGCTGGTCGAGGCCGACAAGCTCGTCCTTCGCGACGACACCATGCCCGCCGACACCAAGCACCTGGTCCGCGCGATGCTGCGGGTCGGCACCTCGGCGCACCGGCGCCGGCACGGCGACCTCACCGCGGCGGCCGATGCCGCCCGCACCGGGCTGGGCTTCCTCGAGAAGCTCGACCGGCCCGAGGACGATGGTGGGCTGGTGCGTGTCCGGCTGATCCTTCAGCTCGTGTGCACCCTGCTCGACCGCGGTGACACGGAAATGGCGATGGAGATCGCCCAGCCGATCCTGACCGCTCCGGCCAGGGCCGCGAGCGCCGCGCCGATGGGATGGCTCCGCCTCGCCGTGGCGACGCGCGTCCACCTCCCCGCCGGTTCGGGTGAAGCCGCGACCATGCTCGTGCGTGAAGCGGTGGCGGGCGCCGAAAGGCACGGCCTGCACGCGCTCACCGCGCGGTTGTGCCTGGAGCTCGCGCAGCTCGAAGAGCGCTTCGGCAGGCCGGACGAAGCCATCGAACATCTGCACCGCTCCCGGGCCGCCGAACATCTCCAGGCCAGGGTCCGGCGCCAGGCCTGCGGACTGCTCGGCGGGGAGTTCGGCACGGCTGAACTCGCGCCGGTCGACCTCGACGACGTGCTCGACCCCGGCCGGAGCGCCCTCGCCCCGCAGCCCGCGCCCGAGCGTGATCCGCACCGGGAATCGGCTGCTGTTCGCGAGTCGCGCTTCGAGCCCGAGGCGCGCCGGTCGGAACTGCCGATGGCCCCGGCCCCCGCCGCCGAGCCCGCCCCCCGCGTGCCCGAACCGTCGAACCCGCGCTGGGAGAACGACGAGCGAACCCGGCGCGACCCGGTCGTGCCCGCCGCGCGCAAGACGCGGCACGACGCCGAACACGGTTCGGTGGCCGCGCGATCGGTGCTGGATCGGCTGGGGATCGCCGCGTCCGAAGGTCCGGCCCGTGGTCGTCGCCGGGCGGCGGACGAGGACGCCGAGACCGTTTCCCCTGTTGAGCCGGACGCCGGACAGCCGCGCGGCCGGTCCGACTCGGACGTCGGGAGTCCGTCAGGACGGTCCGGCCACCGCGAGGGCGGGCGGACCGCGGGCGACCCTGATTTCGGCTCTTCCCGGGACAGTGACTTCGAGCGGGACCGCGGCCGCACAGCCGATCGAGCCGAGCCCGAGCGGAACGGCGCCTCCAGCGCTCCCGATCGTGATCGTGGCTCCGGCCACGCTGGGTACGACGAGATCGACCGCGAGCGTGACTCCGCGCCGGTGGGCCGCAACGGCACCGGCCGGAGCTGGTCCGCGGAGGAGGACGACCGGTCCGATCGGCTCGACTCCGAGCGCGGCAGCCCCTGGTCGTCTCACGGCGAAGCCGACCGCGGCCACTCGGGCGGCCGAGCCGATCGTGATCGAAGCGGTGGGTATCTCACCGGCCGTGCTCGGACGGATCGTGACCGGTCCGATGGTGACCGTGCCGCCGGTCAGGCCGATCGTGACCGGGCGGACCGCGCCGACGACCCTTGGGGCGATCGTGAGCGGGCCCAGGGCGCTGATCGTGACCGGTCCGAGGGTGACCGGACCGGTCGTGCCCCGACCAACGGTGCCGACCGTCATCGGGGCGAAGGTGCCCAGGCCGATGGTGACCGCGGCGATCGCGACTGGACCGATCGTCGCCGGGACGAGCGTGACCTGAACGGCCGCGACCGCTCGGACCATGACCGTGCCGACCGGGATCGCAGGGATCGGTTCGAGCGTGAGCCGGTCGATCGTGATCGTGCGGATCGCGAACGTGGGTCGGTCGACCGTGACCGTGCCGACCATGACCGTGCCGACCGTGACCGTGCCGACCACGACCGTGCCGACCGTGACCGTGCCGACCGTGACCGTGCCGACCATGACCGTGCCGACCACGACCGTGCGGATCGGGACCGGCTCAAGAGCGAGCCGGTCGATCGTGACCGTGTTGGTCACGAACGCGGGCCAGCCGATCGTGACCGTGCGGACCGGGATCGTGCTGACCGGGATCGGCTTGAACGCGGGTCGGTTGATCGTGACCGTGCCGACCGTGAACGTGAACAGATCGAGCGTGACCGTGTCGCCCGCGACCGTGCCGAGCGTGCGCGGGAGGAGCGCGAACAGGCCGAGCGAGCGCGGAATGAGCGTGAACAGGCCGACCGTGAGCGTGTCGAACGGGAGCTCGCCGAACGCAATCGCCTCGAGCGCGAAGAGGTCGAACGCGAACGCGTCGAGCGTGAGCGGGTTGAGCGTGCTCGTGTGGAGCGTGAGCAGGCCGAGCGTGAAGAGGCTGCGCGCGAAGAGGCCGAGCGTGACCGCGTCGAGCGTGCTCGTGTCGAACGTGAGCAGGCCGAGCGTGCGCAGGCTGACCGCGACCGTGCCGAACGTGAACGCGTTGAGCACGAACAGGCCGAGCGCGCGCGAGTCGAGCGTGAGCGGGTCGAACGCAACCGCGCCGAACGTGACCGGATCAAACGTGAAGAAGCCGAGTACGACCGGCTCGAACTCGAACGTGAGCAGGCCAAGCGAGCGCGGGCCGCACGCGACAGTGACGTCCAGGGCCGCTCCGATCGGCTGGACTTCGAGAGCGACCTGACCCCCAGCTGGTCCTCGGGCCGGGATGCCGAGCGTGATCTCGGCACGGGCGGTGGACGGCGGCGCGCGGAGGACAGCGGTCGCGACGAGCGGGCCGGGCACCGGGTCGACGCCGCGACGACCCTGCCAGAAACGTCGGGAACGTCGGGAACGTCGGGAACGTCGGGAACGTCGGGAACAACCAAAAAGCCGGAAGAGCCCAGGATCTCCGTCGAGTCCGATCTGCCGTGGCTCACCGAGTCGCTGCTCGCCCCGGCGCCTCGGGAGGACCCGGCTCCCGCCGGGAACGGTCTACGCGACCAGGTGTCCGACCCGTGGCTGCCCCGGCTGAAGATGCCGCCGGCGCTGGAGCCGCTGGACGACGATCTCGGCTCTTGGACGCCAAGGCCCCAGCTGTTCGGGGACAACAGCTACGCCCGTGCCGTCGCCGAGGACGAGCCGCCACCCGACGCGGGCCTCGCCGAATTGCTGGCGCGGGCGCTCGCGGAACACCAGGCGGGCACGGCCAGTGCCGCCGCGCTGGTGAAGCAGCTCGGTCCGACACGGGAGCGGGCCGACGAGCGCCGTCCGGTGAACGGGCACGGGCGCGGTGGTGACCCGGATGACAGCGGCCGTCACCGAACCGGCGAGTAGCTGAACCGATCACGGAGATTCCCGCTCTGTGCTCAGGTTTTCCCTCTCGTACCCGCAACTACCCGGCCTGCTGACCGGCCGGGTGGTGCGCTGTACGTTGGTGTGGTTCGGCACATCGCCGTGCCGGACGCGGTGTCAAACTCGCACAGTGGAGAGTTGCCTCAAATGAGCTCGACGGGAGTCTCGTCCCTGCCCGGAAAAGATGTCGGCACCGAGAACGGCGCCCAGCGTCGCTCGGCCAGCCCGGAGCAGATCCGGGACGAGCTGATCGACACGGCCGCGGCGCTCGCGCCGGAGATCGGCGAACTGATCCGCCTTTACTATCGTCACATCCCGGCCGAGGAGATCCTCGGCGACGACCCGGTCGACCTCGTCGGCGCGGTGCGCTCGCACCAGCAGCTGGCCAAGCACCGGATGCCGGGCCGCCCAGCGGTACGCCTGCTCAACCCCACCACCACCGAGGACGGCTGGACCCGCGAGGCCACCGTCGTGCAGGTCGTCACCGACGACATGCCCTACCTCGTGGATTCGGTGGCCGCCGAGTTCGCCCGCGACGGCGTGCAGGTCCAGCGCATCGTCCACCCGATCGTGGTGGTCAGCCGTGACCTGACCGGTGAGCTGCTCGAGGTCCACCCGTCGGCGGACCCGGCCGAGCCGCCCGCGAACTCGGTCGCCGAGTCGTGGATGTACGTCGAGATCGACCTGGTCACCGACCCCAACCGGGCCCGCGAGCTCGACAACCGGCTTTCGTCGGTGCTGGGTGACGTCCGCGAGGTCGTCGAAGACGCCGAGAAGATGGCCCAGACCGCCGTCAGCCTCGCCGACGAGCTCGGCGCGAGCCCGCCCGACCTGCCCGCCGACGAGATCGCCGAGGGCGCCCGCCTGCTGCGCTGGCTCGCCAACGGGCACTTCACCTTCCTGGGGTACCGCCGCTACGAACTGGTCGACAACCCCCACCCCGACTCCGACGAGCCCGCCCTGCGCGCGGTGCTGGCTTCCGGGCTCGGTGTGCTCCGGCAGGACAGCCTCGCCGCGCGTGGTCTCACCGCCGGGCCCGACACCGCCGGCACCGCGCTCGCGCCGACGCTGCTGGTGCTCACCCAGGCCAGCGCGCCGTCGACGGTGCACCGCCCGATCTACCCGTACTACGTCGGGGTGAAGACCTTCGACGCCGAGGGCACCGTCACCGGCGAGCACCGGTTCCTCGGCATGTTCACCACCACCGCCCTGCACGAGAACGTGCTGGACATCCCGGTGGTCTGCGACCGGGTGCGCCAGGTCATCCACCGGGCCGGGTTCCCGATGGAGTCCTTCTCCGGCCAGCGCATGCTCGAAGTGCTGCAGAACTGGCCGCGTGCCGACCTGTTCTCCGCCGACACCGACTCGCTCTACGCGACGACCACCGGCGCGATCACCCTGTCGGACCGGCGGCGCCTGCGGCTGTTCCTGCGCCGCGACCCGTACGGCCGGTTCTACTCCTGCCTGGTGTTCCTCCCGCGCGACCGCTACACCACCCGGTCCAGGCTGGCGATGCAGGAGGTGCTGCTCGAGGAGCTCGAGGGCACGCAGCTCGAGTACAGCGCGCGCATCGGCGAGACCGTGCTCGCGCAGGTGCACTTCATCGTGCACACCGACCCGGCACGCTGGATCGAGCCGGAGACGCTGCGTATCCAGGAACGGCTCAACTCGGCCGTTCGCAGCTGGGACGACCTGATGATCGAGGCCATCCTCACCGAGCGCCGCGAGCGCGCCGGGGACGGCGGCGCCGCGATCGGCATGCTGGGCGAGGAGTCGGCCAGCGAGCAGGGTCAGCGGTTCGCCGGGGTGTTCCCCGAGGGCTACAAGGAGGACTTCACCGCCACCGAGGCGCTGGCCGACGTCCGCATGCTCGACTCGCTGGCCGGCGAGGACGACCTGGCGATGCAGTTCTACCTGCCCGCCGACGCCGAGCCGGGGGAGCGCCGCTTCAAGCTCTACCTGCACGGCGAGGGCGTCACGCTGTCCAAGGTCCTGCCGGTGCTGCAGAACATGGGCGTCGAGGTCGTCGACGAGCGGCCGTACGAGCTGCGCCGCGAGGACGGCAGCCGGTCGTGGATCTACGACTTCGGCCTCAGCATCGACCAGCGCGTGCTCGACCAGGCCAGCGCCGGTGCCGACGAGGACCTGCGCGCCCGTTTCCAGGAGGCCTTCGCGGCCGCCTGGCACGGGAACTGCGAGGTCGACGGCTTCAACGCGCTGGTACTGTGCGCCGGGCTCACCTGGCGGCAGGCTTCCATCCTGCGTGCGTACTCGCGCTACCTGCGCCAGGCCGCGAGCCGGTTCTCGCAGGACTACATCGAGAACACCGTGCGGGCCCACAACGACATCGCCAAGGCGCTGGTGCGCCTGTTCGAAGTGCGGTTCGACCTCGCGGTCGGCGCCCCCCAGCGCGAGAGCCAGACCGATCAGCTGGTCGCCGAGATCAACGAGCTCATCGACGGGGTCACCAGCCTCGACGAGGACACGATCCTGCGCCGGCTGATGGCCGTCATCCAGGCGACGCTGCGCACGAACTACCACGTCACCGACGCCGGGGGCGTGCCGCGGCCGTTCCTGGCGATCAAGCTCGACCCGAGCGGTGTGCCGGAGCTGCCGAAGCCGCTGCCGCGGTTCGAGATTTTCGTGTACTCCCCGCGCGTCGAGGGCGTGCACCTGCGCTTCGGCGCTGTCGCGCGTGGTGGCCTGCGCTGGTCCGACCGGCGCGAGGACTTCCGCACCGAGGTGCTCGGGCTGGTCAAGGCGCAGGCGGTGAAGAACGCCGTGATCGTGCCCGTCGGCGCCAAGGGCGGGTTCGTCGTCAAGCGTCCGCCGGTCGCGACCGGTGACGCCGGGCTGGACCGTGACGCCCAGCTCAACGAGGGCATCGCCTGCTACCGGATGTTCATCTCGGGCCTGCTGGACCTCACCGACAACCGGGTCGAGGGCAGCACCGTGCCCGCCCCGGACGTCGTGCGCCACGACCCCGACGACAGCTACCTGGTCGTCGCCGCGGACAAGGGCACCGCGAAGTTCTCCGACATCGCCAACGAGGTTTCGGCGAGCTACAACTTCTGGCTTGGCGACGCCTTCGCCTCCGGCGGCTCGGTTGGCTACGACCACAAAGCGATGGGCATCACCGCCAAGGGCGCGTGGGAGAGCGTCAAGCGGCACTTCCGCGAGCTGGACAAGGACACCCAGTCCGAGGACTTCACCGTGGTCGGCATCGGGGACATGGCCGGTGACGTGTTCGGCAACGGCATGCTGCTGTCCGAGCACATCCGGCTGGTGGCCGCATTCAACCACCTGCACATCTTCCTCGACCCGAACCCCGAGGCGGCCTCGACGTTCGCCGAGCGGCAGCGACTGTTCGACCTGCCGCGCTCGTCCTGGGACGACTACGACCGCTCGCTGATCAGCGAGGGCGGCGGGATCTACTCGCGTTCGGCGAAGACGATCCCGGTCAGCCCGCAGGTCCGCGCCGCGCTGGGCCTGGCGGCCGATGTCGCCGTGCTCGCGCCGATGGAGCTGATGCAGGCGATCCTGCTCGCGCCGGTCGAGCTGCTGTGGAACGGCGGCATCGGCACGTACGTCAAGGCCGAGCGGGAGGCCCACTCGGACGCCGGGGACAAAGCCAACGACGCGCTGCGGGTCAACGGCAATCAGCTCCGGGTCGGCGTGGTAGGCGAGGGCGGCAACCTGGGCCTGACCCAGCTCGGCCGCATCGAGTTCGCCCGCAACGGCGGCAAGATGAACACCGACGCGCTCGACAACTCCGCCGGGGTGGACTGCTCCGACCACGAGGTCAACATCAAGATCCTGCTCGACCACCTGGTCGCCACCGGCAACCTGGAGCATGACCAGCGCAACGCGCTGCTCGAGGAGATGACCGACGAGGTGGGCGCGCTCGTGCTCGCCGACAACTACCGGCAGAACGCGGTGCTCGGGATCAGCCGGGCGCACGCCGTGCCGATGGTCTCGGTACACCAGCGCCAGGTCGCCGCTCTGGTCGCCGCGGGCGCGTTTGACCGCAAGCTGGAGGCGCTGCCGAGCAACGCGGAGTTCCGCACGCTCGACAAGGCGGGCCAGGGTCTCAGCTCGCCCGAGCTGGCGACGTTGCTGGCCCACGTGAAGCTGGAGCTCAAGGACGAGCTGCTGGCCAGTGAGCTGCCTGACTCGGAGGTGTTCGCGCGTCGGCTGCCCGAGTACTTCCCGAAGCCGCTGCGCGAGCGGTTCGCCGACGCCATCGGCCAGCACCCGCTGAAGCGTCAGATCATCACCACCCTGATCGCCAACGAGGTCGTCGACGGCGCCGGGCTCTCGTTCGTCTTCCGGCTCATGGAGGAGATGAACGCGACGGCGACCGACGCGGTCCGCGCGTACGCCGTGGTGACCCACGTGTTCGACCTGCAGTCGCTGTGGACGGCGATCGAGGCGCTGGACAACGTGGTCTCCACCGAGGTCGCGGACTCGATGATGCTCGAGACGCGGCGGCTGCTGGACCGGGCCGCCCGCTGGTTCCTCACCAACCGGCCGCAGCCGCTGGCCCCGCTCGCGGAAATCAACCGGTTCGGCGAGGTCTACACGGAGCTGGCGCCGCGCGCGGGTGAGCTGCTGCGGGGTCGTGAGGCCGAGACGGTCGACGAGAGCGCCGCGAAGCTGGTCGCCCAAAAGGTGCCCGTGGAGCTGGCGCGCCGGATTTCGGTGCTGCTGCACACCTTCGGCCTGCTCGACGTCACCGAGGTGGCCGAGCTGGCCGAGCAGCAGGTCGGGATCGACGCGGTGCGCAGCCCCGGCGAGACGGCCGAGCTGTACTACGCGCTCTCCGATCACCTGAACGTGGACAAGATGCTGACCTCCATCAGCGCGCTGGAACGCGGCAACCGCTGGCACGCGCTGGCCAGGCTCTCGCTGCGGGACGACGTCTACGGTTCGCTGCGGGCCATCACGCTGGACGCGCTGCGGCACAGCGATCCCGGCACCAGCGCCGACGAGAAGATCGCCCAGTGGGAGAAGACCAACGCGTCGCGGCTGGGCCGGGCCAGGGTGGCGCTCGACGAGATCGCGCAGTCCGGCAGGCTGGACCTCGCGACGCTGTCGGTGGCGGCGCGCCAGATCCGGAGCACGGTGAGGTAGTTGACCTATGTTGCACTCGTTCTGCCACGCTGGTCGGACATGGACGTCTACGGGCACGTCAACCACGCGAACCTGGTGACGCTGCTCGAAGAGGCGCGGATCCCGCTGCTGTTCGGCGAATCCGTCCGGCAGGGGCTCTCCGAGCTCTCCAAGGGCATGGTGGTGGTGAGCCTGCAGGTGCGCTACCGGGCGCCCATCGTGGTCTCCGGCCAGAAGATCCGGGTGGAGATCTCCTTGAAAGAGCTGAAGTATGCCAGTTGCACCCTCACCTACAAGGTCCATCGTGGACCTTCCGAAGAGGACAAAGTGGCGGTGACGGCCGAGACGGTGCTGGCACCTTACGACGTCGTCACCGAACGGCCGAGGCGGCTCACGGACCCCGAGCGCGAGTTCTTGCGGCGGGGGCTGACCGGTGCCTGAGCTCCACATCCCCGACGCGGCGGACAGGGACACCCTCGGCGCGTTCGTGGCGCGCGCGGTCCGGCTGGACGGCCAGTCGCTGATACGGCTGCGCCAGCGCGGCGACGGCGTGGTCGAGGCCTGGGCGGTGACGCCGTTCGAGGTGCTCACCACCCGCGCGGTGGCAGGCGACGTCACGCCGTCGGACATCACGGTGTCGGCCAACGAACTGCTCGCCGCGCTGACCATCGCGGGCGGCGAGCGGATGGACCCCGGGCCCGCCAGGGACCTGATGTGGCATTCGGAGCTGCCCGCGGCGGGCCGCTGGCAGCTGGTGGACGAGCTGCCGGTGGCCGTGGTGTCCGAACTGGCCGATCGCGGGGTCGCCCTCGCGCGCGACAACGCGGGCCCGCACGGCAACCCGCCCGCGTCGCTGATGGACCAGGCCGTGCTGACCGTCACCGGGGCCGAGATGGAGATCAAGGTCCAGCTGCGGTGCCTGTTCGCGCTGTCGGGGATGGGCCTGTTCGACTCGTCGATCAGCGGCGACGTCATCCGCGTGACGGCGACGGACTCGTGGATGCGGCTCGACGCCCGCTACGGCGCCGTCCTGCGCCGACGCCACGCCCTGCTGCCGCTGCTGTTCTGACCCGCCCCGGGGCCGCGGACGTGTGCCTCTGAAGGCCACCTTGAGGGACCCTGACGTCCTCAAGGTGGCCTTCAGGGACCTCCGGGCGCGGGAGCAAGGGACCTTTGCTGCCGTTTTCGGGGAGCCGTGCCGTGAAGGCCACCTTCACGGCGTCAGACGCTGTGAAGGTGGCCTTCAGGGACTTTCGAGCGCGTGCGGGGCGGGCTCTTACGGTTCTGTGGTGCGGACGGCGCTGTGGTGGCTTCGCGAGGTCGGCGGTGTCATGGTGGGGGCATGACCGAGCGCGAGCAGGACGGTGTCGATCCGACCGCGGAGTTCCTCGCCGAGGTCCGGCCGGAGGAGACGCCCTGGCGTACCGAGCGGCCGCCGGAGGCGGAACCAGGGCACGCCGAGTACACCGAGGTCGCGGGCCGTCCCGAGAAGTGGCGGCGGACGAAGACCGCGGGCCGGGTCGCCGGGCAGGTGGCCCCGTACGTCCAGGCCGCCGCGGTGGTCGGCTGGATCGCCAGCAGCTCCTTCGGCGACGGCGGTGGCGACAGTGGTGGTGACGACAGTGGTGGTGGCGGCTAGCCCGGTCGCGGGCAAGCTCCCGACCATCGGGGCTAGGCGCGCGAAGTCGACCCGCCTACCGTGCTGACATGGTCGGTGGTGCTGCTTTCGCGGACGCGCTACGCGGCGCCATCGAGGCGCGCGGGCTCGGCTTGGGCCGCATCCGGGAACGGCTCGCCCACGATGGGATCTCGGTCAGTCTCGCCACGTTGAGCTACTGGCAGAGCGGCCGCAGCCGCCCGGAGCGCCACTCCTCACTGAAAGCGGTCGCCCGGCTGGAGTATGTGCTCGAGCTGCCCAGTGGCGCGTTGTCCGGCCTGCTGCCTCCGCCGCGGCGGCGCGGGCGCTGGGTGAACGAGAGCGCGGACAAGGTGGACCTGTGCGCGTTCTGGCCGCGGGCCGAGCAGATCGCCGCGATGACGGCCGAGGTCGACACCCGGTGGGACGAGCGGCTCACCCGGCTCAGCCAGCACGACCGGGTGACGGTCGGGCCCGACGGGGGAGAGCGGTCGTACGTCTCCCGGCAGGTGTTGCGGGCCGAGGCGGACGGTCCCGACCGCTGGGTGGTCATCCTGCACCTCGACGAGCACGACCGGCCGGTGCCCGTGGTGCGCGCGCTGCGCAACTGCCGGGTCGGGCGCGTGGTGGCCCGGCCCGAGGACGGCCTGGTCGTCGCCGAGCTGCTCTTCGCCCGGCCGTTGCGGCGCGGGGAAACGGTGATCACCGAGCACGAGCTGGTCAACGAAGGACCGGCGCCGCGCGACGGCAACTACGAGCGCAAGTTCCGGCTGCCCGTCCGTGAGTACGTGCTGGAGATCGGTTTCGACCCGGGCCGGATACCGGCCAGGGTCACCAGGTTCGTGCGTGGGGACGACGGCACCGAGCAGGCCGAGGACGTCTCGCTGGACGGCGGACACGAGGTGCACGGCGTCGCGTTGAGCTTCGGGCCCGGTTACTACGGCTTCCGCTGGGAGTGGGACTAGCGCGTGTCTGGCAAGTCAAGTTCGCGGTCTTCGCGCCCAGGCGGCCCCTGGCGGCACGGGGCGCGACCCGGTACGAGGGTCGGCGCCCCGCACCGCCAGGAACCACCTGAATCACGAAGCCCATCGAACAGAATTACCAGACACGCCCTAGGGCAGCGCCGCCCGGATCGCCCACCGGAGTGAGGTCACGCTCGGCGGGCCTTGCCTGCCCGCGGCGGGCGGCACGATCCACCGCGGAGTCGTCGGTATCGGCTGCGCGGCCAGGTAGCGCACGCCGGGCGGCGCGAGCACGCGATCCGGCTCGAGGTCGCCGAGCTCGGTGAGGAACAGCCAGCGGCCGGGCAGCCGGGTGAGGACCAGGACGGGCCCGAGCAGGCCGTGCATCGAGAGGTGGTGGGCAACTTCGCCCGCCCAGCTGGTCGGCACGGCGAAGCCGGACACGGTGGCGCAGGGAATCATGACGGTCATGAGGTGCTCCGGGCAAGGTGGGGGCGCCGGACGTCGGCCCGGCGCCCCCACGAGGGTCAAAGGGTGATCGACCAGCCGCTCAACGTGCCGGTGTCGCCCGGCCCGTTGTCGCCGATCCGCAGCGTCCAGGTGCCCGCCGCCTGCTCGTTCGCCGTCACGGAGAACGTCTTGCCGGACTGGAACGGGTGGCAGGTCGTGCCGCCGTAGCGCTGCAGCGGGTACGCCCGGCCCGAAGGCGAGACCAGGGTGATGTTGAGGTCCTCGGTGCAGGTGTGCGTCGCGTTCACCTGCACCGAGACCGGGCTGACCGCGGTGCCGGTCGCGGTCGACTTGAGTGCGCTCGTGGTCACCTGGAAGTCCCGGATCGGGAAGCTCGTGGTGCTGGTGAACACGCGTCCGCCGGTGTCACCCGGGCTGGTGCGCGCGCTGACGGCCGCGCTGGCCGCCGAGGCGTTCCCGGCCGCGTCGCGGGCCTTGACCGTGAACGAGTACGCGGTGTCCGCGGTGAGCCCGCTGACCGTGGCGGAGGTCGTGCTCACCGAGGTCGCCAGTGCGGCGCCCTGGTAGACGTCGTAGCCGGTCACGCCGACGTTGTCGGTCGAGGCGTCCCAGGCCAGCGAGACACTGGCCGAGGTGGCACCGGTGGAGCGGAGGTTCGCCGGGACGCTCGGCGCGGCGGTGTCGTCGCCCCCGCCACCGCCGGTGAGCAGGGTCAGCGACCACTTGCGCAGCGCTTCGTTGACCGGCTGGAAGATCGACTGGTCGTCCGCCCCGCCGGGGCTGCACGAGGATGCGCCGCCCGAGTGCAGGCCGAGCGCCTTGTCCCCGGCCAGCCACGCGCCGCCGGAGTCCCCGCCGAGCGAGCAGGCCGTGGTCGTGGCCAGCCCGTCGACGATCGTGTTGTTGCCGTAGTCGATGGTCTGCTCGACCGCGGTCACCTTGCCGCACTGCCAGTGGGAGGTGTTGCCGGAGTGGCACACGGCCTGGCCGACCAGCGGCTCGGTCGAGCCGGTGACGGTGACGGCGGCGCCGCCCCAGGTGTTCACCGCGGGGGAGGTGGTCCAGCCGGCCTCGGTGACCGAGACCATGCCCATGTCACCCTCGTGGGCGTTCACGCTGTGCGTGCCGCCGACGTTGGACGTGCCCAGCTTGTTCTGCTGGCCGCTGGCGCCGTACGCGGCCTGGTTCGCGTCGTTCGTGCAGTGCCCGGCGGTGACGAACACCTTGGCACCGCTCGAATCCGTCGCGGGGAAGCCGGTCGAGCAGTTGGACTCGCCGCCCGGCCACCAGGGATCGCCCGGATGCAGCGCGCCCGACTGCTGGACCGGCGCGGAGGTCACGTCGCGGATCCGCACGCCGTCACCCAGCGCGGCGAGCGCGGACAGGGAGGACCGCGGTGCCACGGCCCGGTTCACCCGGACCGTCACGGTGTTGGACTCCGCGTCGACGCCCCAGCCGGTCACCCCCGCCACGTGCCCGCCGACGAGTTTCGTGACCGCCGCGTTCAACCGGGCGAGTTCGGCGCGGTCACGTGCGACCAATACCGGCCGCGCGCCGGCCGCGCGGGCGGCGTTCGCGGCCGTTTCGCTGGTGACCGCGACTGACAGTTTCCCGGTTTTTTCGTCGAACCATTTTCCGGCCAGTTGCGAGGTCAGTGCGGTGGGAAGAGCCGCGGCGATCTGCTGTGCCTGATCCTGCTGCTGGAGCCGGGTGCGGGCCTGATCGGTGCTCAGGTGCAGGTCACGGGCAATGCCGTCGACCGCCGCGGGTGGTTGTCCCGGCTGCGTCGGCTGGGCCGCCGACGAGCCCTGAGTCAGTGAGAGGACGGGCAGGAGAGCCGCGGCTCCCGCGAGAAGGAAAATTCTGGTGCCTTGACGCATACGTTTTCTCCTTGAGCCTGAATGGCGCGGGGAAATGAGCGTAAAAGGCAGACGTCGCTATGTGGAATGGTTCGGAATGGTTAACTGTTAACTGTCGGGAAAGAGTTCACACCAGCCAGGCGGCGGCGTCCGGCGGCAGCTTCCGGCCGGTCAGCGGGACGCTCGAGAGCAGGATCTCGCCCGGCGGCAGCGTGATCGGGCTCGCCGAGGTGTTCAGCGCGCAGACCAGCCCGCCCCCGGTGCGGCGGAAGGCGAAACAGCCGGCGGGCGCGCCGTACCACTCGATTTCCTCGCCGCGGAAGGCACTGTGCTGCTTGCGGAGGTCCAGCGCCCGCCGGTAGAGCGACAGCGTGGACTCCTCGTCCTCCAGCTGGGCCTCCACGGTGAGCTCCGCCCAGTCGCCGGGCATCGGCAGCCAGGTGTGCGGGGTGCGCGAGAAGCCGAACGGCGGCAGTGTCCCCTCCCACGGGATCGGCACCCGCGCCGCGTCCCGCCCGAAGGCCGCGCCCGCCGTCTTCACCCGGGGATCGGCGAGCGCTTCGGGCGGCAGGTCGACGTCGCCCAGCCCGAGTTCCTCGCCGTTGTAGAGGTAGACCGTGCCCGGCAGCGCCAGCTCGACCAGCGCCATCGCCCGCGCCCGGCGGACGCCCGGTGCGCCGCCGCCGTAGCGGCTGACCTGCCGGTGGACGTCGTGGTTGCTCAACGTCCAGGTCGCCGGGGCGCCGGTCGCCGCCGGGACGGTCAGCGAGCGGTCGATCGCCAGCCGTAGCGCGTCGGCGTCGAAATGCGTCATGACCAAGCGGAAGTTGAAGGCCAGGTGCAGCTCGTCCGGCCGCAGGTACCGGGCGAGGCGCTCCTCGTCGCTGACCCAGATCTCGCCGACGGCCATCGCCTCGGGGTACTCGTCGAGCACCTTGCGGATCATCTGGTGGATCTCGTGCACGCGGTCGTTGTCGAACCGCGGGTCGTAGAACTCGCCGCTGCCCTGCGCGGTCACGCGCGGATCCATGTCCGGCAGGCCCGGCGGCTTGGCCATGCCGTGCGCGACGTCGATGCGGAAGCCGTCGACGCCGTGGTCGAGCCAGAACCGCAGCGTCTTCTCGAGGTCGGCGTGGATCTCGTGGTTGGTCCAGTTCAGGTCCGGCTGCTGCGGCGCGAACAGGTGCAGGTACCACTGCCCGTCGGGCACCCGGGTCCAGGCGGGCCCGCCGAACGCGCTGACCCAGTTGTTCGGCGGCGTCTCGCCGCGGGTGCCCAGCCCGTCGCGGAAGATGTAGCGCTCGCGCTCGGGGCTGCCGGGGCTCGCCGCCATCGCCGACTTGAACCACGGGTGCAGGTTGCTGGTGTGGTTGGGCACCAGGTCGATGGTGACCTTGATCCCGCGTTTGTGCGCCTCGGTGAGCAGCACGTCGAAGTCCCCGAGTGTGCCAAACATCGGGTCCACGCCTCGCGGGTCGGCCACGTCGTATCCGTGGTCGGCCATCGGCGAGGGATAGAACGGCGTCAGCCACAGCGCGTCGACGCCCAGCAGCTCCAGGTAGCCGAGCTTGCCCCGGATGCCCTCCAGATCGCCGACGCCGTCGCCGTCCGAATCGGCGAACGAGCGTACGTAGATCTGGTAGAACACCGCGTCACGCCACCACGCCGACCGCGCCGCCCCCGCGGGCCGCGGCGGTCGCCCGGCGCGGCCACCGGGCGCCCGTCTCATCACACGAAGCTGTTCATCATGCTGTGCGCCGCCATCTCCAGGTACGCCCACAGCTGCTCGCGGTACTGCTCATCGAGGCCTTCCTCGTCGACCGCCACCCGCATCGCGCGCAGCCAGGCGTCGCGTTCGATCGGGCCGATCTTGAACGGGTTGTGCCGCATCCGCAGCCGCGGGTGCCCGCGGTTGTCGGAGTAGGTGTGCGGGCCGCCCCAGTACTGGATGAGGAACAGCCGGAACCGCTCCTCGGCCGGGCCGAGGTCCTCCTCCGGGTACAGCGGCCGCAGCACCTCGTCGGTGGCGACCTCGGCGTAGAACCGCCCGACGATCCGGCGGAACGTGGGTTCACCGCCGACGGCCTCGTAGAAGGTCGCCGGTTCGCCTGCTGGACCGCTCACTGCTGACACCTCTCCATCTTGCCCCGTGTCCGCTACTTCTCGGCGTTCGGTGCCGACATGAAACGCCCCAGCGGTGGATCGAAGCCCTCTTCCTCCAGGGTCGCGAGCAGCAGCGCGCGCAGCGCCCGCTGGACGGCCCACTGCTTGCCGGGCCGCACCTTGACCGTCATCCGCAGCTGGATGCCTTCCGGCGTCACGCTTTCGACGCCCAGCATGTCCGGCGGGCCGAGGACGCTGCCGGACAGCGCGTCGCCCTTCACCCCCTGGGTGGCGGCTTCGGTCATCAACTTGCTCGCGCGCTCGACGTCGGCGGAGTAGCTGAGCGGGACGTCGACCACGGCGACCGCGAAGCCCTGGCTGGAGTTGCCGACGCGCAGCACCTCGCCGTTGCGCATGTACCAGACCGTGCCTTTGATGTCACGCAAGGTCGTGATGCGCAGGCCGACCGCTTCGACCGTGCCGGTGGCCTCGCCGAAGTCGACGACGTCGCCGACGCCGTACTGGTCCTCGATCATCATGAAGATGCCGGAAAGGAAGTCACGCACGAGGTTCTGCGCGCCGAAACCGAGCGCGACCCCCACGATGCCCGCCGAGGCGATGATCGGCGCGAGGTTGATGCCCAGCTCGCCCAGCACCAGGATGAACGCCAGCCCGTAGATGAGGAACGTGGACATCGACCTCAGGACCGAGCCGATGGTCGTCGCGCGCTGACGGCGGCGTTCGATCACCGCCTGGCCGAGCATCTCGGGCGCGCGCTCGCGCAGGGGGCGCAGCAGGGTCGGGAGCTTGCCACCCCGGGGGATCGTGGTGACGCGGTTGATCAGGCGCCGGGTCAGGTAGCGCACGAAGAAGGCGATCACCAGGATCAGGATGATCCGCAGGGGCTTGGTGACCAGCCAGCCCGCCGATCCGGCGAGCCAGTTGTTGTGCGTCATGTCGTACACCTGATAACACAGGGTGCTGGCGTCCCTGATGCAGGTCGGCGGCTCGGTGGGCAGCAGGTTCACGTGGAGAGACTGTCCTTCCGTCGGCTCGGTTCACCCAACTTCAAGTGGATGTTGGGTCGCGGGCATGTGACACGTCATGTAACACACGTGCACTTTGGGCCTGATCTGTGGTCGACTATGCCTGCACCGGTGGAGGTGGTCGAGTGCCAGACCGACAACCCATCCCCCTCGGCGCCCCGAGCCAAGCCTTGGCCGGACAGGCGCCGGAGGTCGTTCTCTGTGCCTACCCGGGAGGATCCCCGCCCAGCGGGGTCCCGGCGGGAGGGCCCGGAGCGCGGCCAGGGGGTGTATCCCGTCCGCCCGGACAGCGTAGAGGTCGCGAGTCCGGGACCGCCGCGGCACCCTCGTGGGGCCGGCGGCGGGTATTGCTGCTCAACGCCACATTCGAGCCGCTCACGGCGCTGCCCCTGCGGCGTGCTGTGGTGCTCGTCATGTGCGGGAAGGCCGAAGTCGTGCACGGCGATCCGGCGGGGCAGCAGCTGCATGCCGCGTCCGTCTCGCTCCCGGTCCCCTCGGTGATCAGGCTGAGTACCTACGTCCGGGTTCCGTACCGGGCACAGGTGCCGCTCACCAGGGCCGGGCTGATGCACCGCGACCGGTACCGCTGCGCCTACTGCGGGGGGCGGGCCGAGACCATCGACCACGTGCTGCCCCGCAGCCGCGGCGGCCCGCACACCTGGCAGAACTGCGTCGCGTGCTGCGCGAAGTGCAACCACCGCAAGGCCGACCGGCTCCTCTCGGAGATCGGCTGGCGGCTGCGCGTGGTGCCGAGGGCGCCGCACGGGCCGCACTGGCGGCTGCTCGCGCATTCCAAGGAGGCCGACCCGCTGTGGCGGCCTTATCTCGGTTCCGCGGCCTGACCGGGTCTTGAGACGTCGGCGCCCCGGCTGCCTGATTGGCGGCCGGGGGGAGCCGATGAACCGTGTTTCCCGCTGTCCTCAGGCCGTCGGCCTGCCGAACCGCTCAGGCGGCGAGGGCGAAGTCGCTCTGGAAGGTGACCCGCGTGCCCGCGGTGACGCGGGTGCCCCGCGTGACCCTGGTGCCCCGCGTGACCCGGGTGCCGCAGGTGACCCTCGTCCCGGCGGTGACGCGCGTTCCCCTGGTGACCCGCGTGCCGCGCGTGACCCTCGTCCCGGCCGTGACCCTGGTGCCCCGGGTGACCCTGGTGCCCCGGGTGACCCTGGTGCCCCGGGTGACCCTGGTGCCGCGCGTGACGCGGGTGCCCGCCGTGACCCTGGTGCCCATGGTGACCCTCGTGCCCATGGTGACCCTCGTGCCCGCCGTGACGCGCGTTCCGCGGGTGACCCTGGTGCCGCGGGTGACCCGCGTGCCGCAGGTGACGCGGGTGCCTGCGGTGACCCGTGTACCGCGAGTGACGCGTGTACCGCGAGTAACCCTTGTGCCCGCTGTCACCCTCGTACCGGGCGTCAAAACGACGCCGGTGAGTGACGAGATGTGGTCGAGGTTCGCTCGTGCGGGGGGCTGAGTGGTCTGCATGACTTGTCCTCCTGGGACCGGTGCGTTACCTGCTGGGGATGGGAGGCGGGGCGCAAGGCCCGTACAGGTGAAAAAGCTACGAGGATTTCAAGGACTCGACAAGATGACAGCGCCGGGTGCGGCCGCCTGTACGTTGAGTTGCAACCTTTCGGCCCGCTGTCCTTCGCCTTAACGTGCGAGTCGCGCTTCGGCAAGCGGCGGACGGCCTGTCTGCGACGGCGAACGGTCGGCCCGACCGGCCGGGCCCGATCGGCGGCGCGGGCGGGTGTGACGGCGGGCCATCAGATACGCTCAGCGGCGTGAACCTTGTCGAGACGATCGTGGTCTTCGCGGTGATCCCCCTGGCCATCTACGGCGCGGTCGGCTTGGCCACGCTGCGGAAGAAGTCGGCCGGTATCTCCCGGTACCGGCCGGGTCAGCCGTGGGAGTACCCGGCCATCTGGTGGAGCGCCAACCCCGAAGGGCTGAGCGCCGGGCACCCGCACGCGGGTGTGGACACTGTGGCGGCCTCCGATGCCGCCCCGACCGCCGCGGGAGGCGCTCGTGCCCAGTGGTGAACTGACCAGCCTGTCCACCACCGCGGACGGCGACCCCGGCTACGGGGCGGTCGTGACGGCCAGTGGACGGATCTCCGCCGCCAAGATGTACGAACCGGCTGCGCCGATCGGCCCATTCACGATCCAGCAGTTGGCCCGTCTCGACGAGGCGCTGACCTTCGCGAGCCGTGAGTCCGGCCTCGACTTCAGCCTCTACCTCGGTGAGCTCGGCGACGACAGCCGCGCCGGCGCGGAGAAGCTGCACGCCTCGACCGACAACCCCGCCGACTCGGTGCTGATCGCCGTCTCGCCCGCGGAGCGCGTCCTCGAGATCGTCACCGGCACCCGGGCCTTCGAACGGCTGCCCGACCGCGGCGCCAAGCTGACCGTGGCCAGCATGGTCGCCTCCTTCAAGGAGGGCGACCTGGTCGGCGGCCTGGTCAACGCCCTGCGCATGCTCAGCGACCAGGCGGGCCCGGCCCCGAAGTACTGACCGGCCCGGTCCCGTCCCGCGTCACTTTTGCGTTGAAGCATCAAGACTCTCGCGCGTGTCATGAAAGGGTCTTTCAGGGCAAAAATTGCCCTGAAAGACCCTTTCATGACACTTCGGACCCCTACACCTGCGCGTCGAACTCCCGCGCCGCGAGCGCCCGGACGATCCCGGCGCGGCCCTCGGACACGAGCCGCCGCAGCGCGGCCGGGCCGCTGTCGGCGGCCAGCCACTCGTCGGCCACCGTGACTGTGCCGGGCTCGACGGCCCAGGACGGGAAGAGGCCGACCACGGTCGGCTGGGCGCGCTCGCTGGAGCGGCGCTTCCAGACCTCGTCGATGACCTCGAAGTACTTCGCGACGTAGCCGCCGAGGAGGTTCTTCTGGCCGGGGTGCGAGAAGCCCGAGATGAGCGAGTCGCTGACCGCGTTGGGCAGCTCGTCGTCGTAGACCGAGCGCTGCCACGCGGCCGCCTTGGCCTCGGCCGTCGGCTGCAGCGCGCGTGACCGCTCCGCCTGCCGCCGCCCGGCCGCCGTGTCGTCGCCGCTCAGCTCGGCGTCGATCGCGTCCTCGCCGGTCTTGCCGTGCGAAACCAGCGCCTGCAGCAGCCGCCAGCGCAGGTCCGTGTCGACCGTGAGGCCCGCCAGTGGCGCCGAGCCGTCCAGCCAGCCGGCGATCGTGGACAGGGTCGTCTCGTCGAGGACGCAGCCCGCCAGCGCGTTGACGAACGTCAGCTGGTGGTCGGACTCCGGCTCGGCGGCCAGCGCCAGCTCCAGCACCCGGTCGGCGAACGCGGGCCAGCCCTGCTCGGCCGCCCACTTCGGCTCGGCGTAGGAGTTGAGGGCGGTCTGCGCCTGCAACAGCAGGCGGCCCACCACGCCGACCTCGCTCTCGCCGTGGATGCCGCGGGAGACCAGGGTGACGAAGTCGCGTGCCTTCAGCTCGGCCTCACGCGTCATCTCCCAGGCCGCGGACCAGCACAGCGTGCGCGGCAGCGGGTCGGTGAAGTCGGCGATCCGGTCGATCAGCGTGGTCAGCGAAAGCGGATCGAGCCGCATCGTGCAGTAGGTCAGGTCGTCGTCGTTGACCAGGACCAGCTTGCCCGCGGGCACGCCGACCAGCGCGGGCACCGCGGTGCGCTCGCCGTCGACGTCGAGCTCGACGCGATGGGTGCGCACGATCTTGCCGTCGGCGTCCTCGTCGTAGACCCCGACCGCCACGCGGTGGGTCCGGAGCTCGCCGGCACCCGGCTTGGCCCCGCTCTGCGCCACCGCGAACGAGGTGAAGGTGCCGTCGGCGCCGACCTCGTAGCGCGGGCTGAGCGAGTTCAGCCCGGTGGTCTCGAGCCACTGCGCGCTCCACCACGACAGGTCGCGCCCGGACGCCTCTTCCAGCGCGCCCAGCAGGTCCGACAGCGTCGCGTTACCCCACGCGTGCTTGCCGAAGTAGACCTTGAGCCCGTCGAGGAAGTGCTCGAGGCCGACGTAGGCGACGAGTTGCTTGAGCACGCTCGCGCCCTTGGCGTAGGTGATGCCGTCGAAGTTCACCTCGACCGCGTGCAGGTCGACGATGTCCGCGGCGATCGGGTGCGTCGAGGGCAGCTGGTCCTGGCGGTACGCCCAGGCCTTCTCGATGTTGGCGAAGCTGGTCCACGCGTTCTTGTACTCGGTCGCCTCGGCCTGCGCGAGCACGCTGGCGAAGGTCGCGAACGACTCGTTCAGCCACAGGTCGTCCCACCAGCGCATGGTGACCAGGTCGCCGAACCACATGTGCGCCATCTCGTGCAGCAGCGTCTCGGCGCGGCGCTCGTAGGAGTAGCGGGTGACGCGGCTGCGGAAGACGTAGTCCTCCAGGAACGTGACGGCGCCGGCGTTCTCCATCGCGCCCGCGTTGAACTCCGGCACGAACAGCTGGTCGTACTTGGAGAACGGGTACGGGGTGGCGAAACTCTGGTGGTAGAAGCCGAAACCCTGCTTGGTCTCGGCGAAGAGCTTGTCCGCGTCCATGTGCGCGGCCAGGGAGGCGCGGCAGTAGATGCCCAGCGGGATGGTGCGGTGCGCGTCACTGAACTCGTCGCGCCACTCGGCGAACGGCCCGGTGATCAGGGCCACCAGATAGGTGGAGATCCGCTCGGACTCCTTGAACACCGTCCGCACGGCGCCTTCCGGAGTCTCTTCCGCGGAGTCGGCGAGCGCGTTCGAGACGATCTTCCAGTCCTTCGGCGCGACGACGGTCAGCCGGTACACCGACTTGAGGTCGGGCTGGTCGAAGCAGGCGAACACGCGCTTGGCGTCGGCCGTCTCGAACTGCGTGTACAGGTAGACGCCGTCGTCGACCGGGTCGACGAACCGGTGCAGGCCCTCGCCGGTGTTCATGTAGCGGCAGTCCGCCTCGACGACCAGCTCGTTGGCGGCCGCGAGTCCGGGCAGGGGCAGACCGTCGTCCTCGACGTACCCGCTGACGTCCAGTGCGGCGCCGTTGAGCGTGGCGGAGCGGACGGACTCGGCGATGAGGTCGATCCACGACGACGCGCCGGCGCTGTCGCTGGAGAACCGGATCGTGGTTTTCGACGGGAAAGTCTTCTCGCCGGGTCCGCCGCGGCCGTCGGTCAGGTCCAGCTCGATGTCGTAGGACTCGACTTCCAGCAGGTCTGCACGCTGCTTGGCTTGGTCGCGGGTCAGGTTCGGGGCGGGCACGGGCACCTCTGGTCGTTGGCATCGGTTATCGGTAGGAGCTGCTGGCATCCAATCATGCACGCCTGCCGGGTGACGACGGGGAACAAGCGTGCCCGCCGCACTGTTGGCTGCCACTGTGGGCGGTGTCGTGGGCGGCGGTGTGCCGATCGGCGCCGCCCGGCAGTGCCGTCCAGTTCTGACAGGGAGAACCGATGACCGCAGCATCCGAGACCACCAGGGTCGACTTCTACTTCGACCCGATGTGCCCCTTCGCCTGGATCACCTCCCGGTGGATCCTCGAGGTCGAGAAGCAGCGTGACCTCGATCTGCACTTCCGCGTGATGAGCCTGGCCGTGCTCAACGAGGGCCGGGACGAGCTGCCCGAGCAGTACAAGGAGTTCCTCGCGATGGCCTGGGGCCCGGTCCGCGTGGCGATCGCGCTCGCCCAGGCCAAGGGGGAGGACGCGCTGCGCGAGTACTACACCGAGTTCGGCACCCGGTTCCACCACGACGGCGAGGGCGACCGCTCCATCGTGCTCAAGGAGGTCCTGGACGCGATCGGGGCGCCCGAGCTGCTCGCGGCGGCGGACTCGACCGAGTACGACGAGGCGCTGAGGAAGAGCCACCACGAGGGTATGGACCCGGTCGGCATGGAGGTCGGCACGCCGACCCTGCACATCGGCGGCGTCGCGTTCTTCGGCCCGGTGCTCACTTCCATCCCGCGCGGCGAGGACGCCGTCAAGATCTTCGACGGCGCCCGCGCGCTGGCCGCCTACCCCGACTTCTTCGAGCTCAAGCGGACCCGCACGGGCGAGCTGAACTTCAAGTAGGGCTGGGCGTCGCGGCCCCCGCGAGGGCCGCGCGCGTCACGTCCGCCGGGTACGGCGAGCGGTCGAGAGCGTCGTCGACGGCGAGTTCTCCCGCCTCGACGGCGCCCTTGAGCTCGACGACCCGCACCAGGCCGTCCCGGTGCTTCGCCACGTAGGCCGCGTCGACCGGGTCACCGTGGCCCGGCACGACGACGCGGGGCGAGAGCGCCAGGATCGCGTCGAGCGCGTGCGGCCAGCCGGTGAGGTCGGTGTCGGTGCCGAACGAGTCGGCGGTGAAGCCGTGCGGGCCGTGCTCCACGGTGTCGCCCGCGAACACGACCCCGGCGTCCGGCACGTGCACGACGAGGTCGTGGCCGGTGTGCGCGGGGCCGGGGTGGGCCAGTGTCACGGTCCGGCCGCCGAGATCGAGGGTGGTTTCGGTGCTCAGCAGCCGGTTCGGCGGCGTGATGGTGGTGTTTTCGAGCGATTCGGCGATGTCCGGCTTGCCCTCCGCGCGGTAACTCGCGATGCGCAGGTGGCGGGCGTTTTCGCCGTCGGCGGCCAGCTCCGCGGCGCAGCCTTCGTGCGCCCAGACGTCGCAGGGCAGGAACGGCGTCGTGCCGAAGCAGTGGTCGAAATGCGCGTGGGTGTAGACCAGCGTCCACGGCAGCACGGTGAGTTCCCGGACGGCGGCGGCGAGTTCCGCGCCCTGCACGGCGTCGCCGCGGCTGTCGACCACCAGGCAGCGTCGCGTGCCGAGCACGAGGCCGATGGTGAGGTCCAGCTCGCCGTAGCGGCGCGCGTGCACCCCGTCGGCGATGTCGATCCAGCGTCCGTCCGTCATGCGGGTGCCAGCACTCCTCCGGTCAGTGCCGGGGCGATCCGGCTCACGTCGTGTTCGGCCGCGAGGGTGACGTCGTTGCCGTGTCCCGCGGCGGCCAGTTCCCGGCCGGACGCGCAGTGCGTGAGCGCGGACGACAGGTCCGTCACGCCGAAAGCGGCCGCCGCCAGTGCGGCCTCGGCCGAGAGAGAACGGCCGTGTGCCGCCAGCGCGGCCGCGATGGCGCCCGCGCCGAGCTGATCCTCGACGGCGGGACGGAGCGGACCGAACTCGCCTTTGTCGCTCAGGAGGTCGATTCCCCAGCGTTCACCCGCCGGGATGACCCCGATCGGGCCGCCTTCGGCGAGCCGGTGCGCCGCCGCGGCGACGGCGGTGACGTTGCGCAGGCAGCCCGCGAGCACGCGGGCACCGGTCGTGGCCGCGGCGGCGCACAGCGTCGCGCCGTTGGGGGAGGGGAGAGCGAGCAGCGTCCCCGCTGGGATCTTCGTCACTGAAGACGGCCGCAGCGTCCAGGCGCCTTCTCCGGCCAGAGTCGCTCCGGCGGCCTTCGCGGCGTCGGAGCCTCGCTGATCGCGCCAGCGGACCGGCAGCACCTTCACGTCACGGCCGAGCACGAGATCCACGGTGGTGGAGAAGGAAAGTACGTCGACGATCACCAGGACGGCACAGCCGCGGCCGAGTTCGGCCACCCCTTCGGCGCCCCATTCGAGGCGCACGTCGGCGCCGTCCTGCCCCCAGATGTCCACCCCCACAGCATGCCCGACACCGGCGGTGATGGCAGACTCGCCGCTGTGCGTGTCTACCTGGGATCCGACCATGCCGGTTTCGAGCTGAAGAACCATCTCGTGAGCCATCTTCGGCAGCAGGGCCACGAGGTCACCGACCTCGGCCCGGCCGTCTACGACGCGGCCGACGACTATCCCGCGTTCTGCGTGGCGACGGCGCTGAGCGTCGTGGCCGACGAGGGCAGCCTCGGCGTCGTCATCGGCGGCTCCGGCAACGGCGAGCAGATCGCCGCGAACAAGGTGCCCGGCGCCCGCGCGGGCCTCGCGTGGAGCGTCGAGACCGCGAAGCTGTGCCGTGAGCACAACCACGCCCAGCTGATCGGCGTGGGTGCCCGGATGCACACCGCCGAGGAGGCCACCGCGATCGTCGAAGCCTTCGTCGCGACACCGCCGTCGCCCGAGGAGCGGCACGGCCGCCGGGTCCAGCAGCTGCTCGACTACGAGCGCACCGGCACCCCGCCGCCGTTGCCCCAGGCCTGATGGCCGAAGGGCCCCGGCCCGTCTGGGCACTCGCGCCGGCGGCGGCCTTCGTGGTCGCGATGGCGGGCTCGATCGTGTTGTTCGACGTCCAGGCGAGCAACACCCTGTGGCTCGCCGCCTGCGACCGCCGCACCTTCATCGGCTGTGGGCTCGCTTCGCTGTTCTTCTGCGTCGCCGCGATCGTCGTGGCCACCGTGTTCGCCGGGGCTTTCGCGCGGCGCAAGGCCGCCCCTCGCTCGGCCTGGAGTGCCGTGCGGGTCGGCGTCGTGGTGGCCGTGTGCTGCCTCGCGGGCCTGTTCCTGGTGACCGTGCTGACCGCGGGGGTGATGACCTGATGCCCGAGGGACACACGCTGCACCGGCTCGCCAGGCTCCACAAGCGCCGCTACGCCGGTGCGCCGGTCGAGGTGAGCAGCCCGCAGGGCCGGTTCGCCACCGAGGCGTCCCGTGTGGACGGTCAGGTCCTGGTGACCGCGGAGGCGTACGGCAAGCACCTGTTCCACGACTACGGTCCACAAGGGACTGTCCACATCCACCTCGGGCTGTACGGCACGTTCGGCGAGGCCAAGCTGCCCGCGCCGGAGCCGGTCGGGCAGGTCCGGATGCGGCTGGCGGGCCGGACCCACTGGACCGACCTGCGCGGGCCGACCCGGTGCGAACTGCTGGACCCCGGACAGGTCGAATCCATCAAGGCCCGGCTGGGCCCCGACCCACTGCGCCGGGACGCCCGCCCGCAGGAGGCCTGGGAGCGGGTGTCCGGGTCGAAGTCCTCGATCGCGGCCCTGCTGATGGACCAGACGGTGCTCGCCGGTGTCGGCAACGTGTACCGCGCGGAAGTGCTGTTCCGCCACGGTGTCGCGCCGATGCTGCCGGGACGTTCGCTCGACCGGGCGCTGTGGGACGACCTCTGGGCGGACCTGGTGTTCCTGATGCGCGACGGCGTCCGCGTCGGCCGCATCGACACCGTGGCCCCCGAGCACCTCCCCGAGGCGACCGGCCGCGCGCCGCGCCAGGACCGCCACGGCGGCGAGGTCTACGTCTACCGCCGCACCGGCGACCCCTGCCTGGTGTGCGGGAACCCGGTGGCGCACAAGGACCTCGGCGGCCGGAACCTCTACTGGTGCCCCGTCTGCCAGCCCGCCTGACCCCACCAGATCGGAAGGTCCCTGAAGGCCACCATGACGGCGTTAGACGCCGTCATGGTGGCCTTCAGGGACTTGAAGACGGGACCGGACGGTGCTCGGTGACCGTCCGGGCCGACCGTCAGAAGTCGAAGCCCCCGCCACCGTCGAAACCGCCACCGTCGAAACCTCCACCATCGAAGCCGCCGTCGCCGCCGCCGCCGTCGAACCCGCCGTCGCCGCCGCCGGAGTCGATCGCGTCCTGCTGGCCCGCGTCGTAGCCGGACTCCCAGGACGAGGCGCTGGCGATGCCGCCCATGCCGGAGAACATGGCGCTGAACAGGAACATCGAGCCCAGGCCCCAGGCGCCGGCCACCAGCGCAGGCTTCCACCAGGGCTCGCTGTACCAGCCCTGCGGCACCGGCCTGCCCGCGACGCGGCCGCCGGGGTAGTAGTGCGGGGTGTTCTGCGACGGGTCGGGGGAAGCCTCGTAGTGCTCGCCCTCGACGTCGACGCTGCGGTGCTCGGTGACCTTGCCCGCGCGCTCGCGTTCGGCGTCCTCGGGCAGCGCGGGGCCGGGATCCATGCCCATCGCGACCCGTGCCGCGCGTACGTAGTAGAGGCCTTCGATCGCGGTTTCCTTGACCAGCCGCGCCTGCTCCTCGGTCTGCGCCTGTTCCATCTGCGAACCGGCCGCGGTGTAGCGCTCCGAGGCGTCGGCCATCGCCTGCTGGGAGGCGGTGTCGTTGCCGTTGAGGTTCAGCACCTGGCCGCCGAGACGCTCCACCAGCCGTCGTGCGTCGGCTTTGGCGTCTTCGAGGCGGCGCTGCTTGGCCGCTGACTGCGACTTCGCGAAGTAGAGGCCGCCGCCGACTACGACGACGAGGAGCACGATCACCAAGATCGCGGGGCCCATGGGTGACTCCAGGTTTTTCGACAGTTCCGGTACTACCGGTTGAACCGGACAACGCGGACGGTACGCGCCGGGTTCCCGGAACGTGACGCGGCGCACCGTCAGGCGGCGGGCGGCCGGGCGGGAAACCAGCGGGCGGGCTTGCGCCGCCGGGAATGCCGGACGCCCTCGTCGTAGCCGGGGACCTCGTAGCCCAGCGCGGCGAGATCGGCGGGAACCGCGTGGGTGTCGCGAGCAGCGGAGCCTCGGGCACGTCGCGCCGCGCGGACGTGGTGGCGGAGGGGATCCCGATCGCGTCGATCGGCAGCCCGGTCAGCACGTCGACCAGGTAACCGGCGAGCAGGAAGGAGTCCATCCAGGTTGTGTCCCTGGCCGGAGAAACTAGAACACGTTATAGTCCGCCGGTATGAAGTTCACCTTGTCGATCGCGATGAACCCGCTCGACCAGCTGGGCGAGCTCGCCAGGGTCGCCGAAGAGGCGGGCTTCGCCTCGATCGCGCTGCCGGATTCGCTGTTCTACTCCGAAACCGTGTCCGCGGACTATCCCTACACCCCGGACGGCAGCCGGTTCTGGACCGAGGAAACGCCGTGGGTGGACCCGCTGGTCGCCACCGCGGCGATGGGCGCGGTGACCAGCCGGATCGAGTTCTACACCTCGGTGCTCAAACTCGGTTCCCGCAACCCGGTGCTGCTGGCGCGGCAGGTGAACTCGGTGGCCGCGCTCACCGGTGGCCGGTTCGGGCTGGGTCTGGGCGTCGGCTGGTCGCCCGAGGAGTTCGAATGGTGCGGGGTGCCGTACGAGCGGCGCGGGAAGCGGGTCGACGAGGCGATCGACGTGCTGCGGCTGATCCTCGACGGCGGGATGGTCTCCTACCACGGGGAGTTCTTCCAGTTCGACAAGCTGCGGATGAGCCCGGCACCGCCGCGCCGGGTGCCGTTCTACGTCGGTGGGCACACTGACGTAGCGCTGCGCCGCGCCGCCAGGGCGGGCGACGGCTGGGCGTCGGCGATGATGAAGTTCGACGACCTGCGCGTCGTGATCACCCACCTGCGTGAACTGCTCGCCGAGCGCGGCCGTCAGGACGAGCCCTTCGAGTACCAGGCCGTCTGCGTCGACCGGTTCGGCCTGGACGGCTACCGCGAGCAGGCGGCGATCGGCGTCACCGACGTGATCACCATGCCGTGGGTGTTCGACGGCGTCGGCTTCGACGCCGAGGTCGGGCCCAAGCTCGACGCGATCCGCAGGTTCGGCCAGGAAGTCATCGCGAAGTTCCCGGAGGGCTGAGTCATGAGTGTCGAGGTCAGCTGGGATCCCGAAGCGGGGCAGCCGCCGGCGCGGGTGGCCGCGTGGCGGTCGATGACCGCGGTCGCGGCGAAGGACAAGGCCGGGTGGCTCGCGCTCTTCGCGGGCGACGCGCTGGTCGAGGACCCGGTGGGACCCTCGATGTTCGACGCCGAGGGCAAGGGGCATCGCGGGCATGACGGCATCGGCGCGTTCTGGGACATGACCATCGCGAACGTGGAGCGCTTCGAGTTCACGATCCGCGATTCGCACGCCACGGGGGACGAGGTGGCCAACGTCGGCACGATCACCACGTTCCTGCCCGGCGGCTACCGCGTCGACACCGGCGGCGTGTTCGTCTACCGGGTGGGGGAGGACGGGCTGCTCGTGTCGGTGCGGGCGTTCTGGGAGACGGAGCGGGCGATGGCGACCGCGCGGCAGGTCACCGGCTGACGCCATTGGCGGCTTGACGGCGCGTGGTAAGCCTTCTTAACTAAGTGGGACATACCTCCTACCTTTCCTCTGGACGAAGGGACATCGGAGGTATCGCCGCTTCGTGCTGTGTCTGGGGCAGCCCGACCCGTACCGGGAGCACTCGCATGTCGGCACCTTCACTCACCCGGCGGCTGGCCACGACCGCGGCGGCGGTACTGGCCATGACGGCTGGGCTCGCTCTCAGCCGTCCCGCGCTGGTGCTGGAGAACGGCCTGGCCAGGACGCCACTACGTGCACGGCAAAGGGCTGAAGTTCGGCAGCTACACCAGCGCCGGTACGAACACGTGCGACAAGGCAGGCTTCCCCGGCGGCCTCGGCCACGAGCAGCAGGACGCGAACCTGTTCGCCCTCTGGGGCGTCGACTATCTCAAGTACGACAACCGCGACAACCGGGGCGTCGACGCGCGCCAGCGGTACCAGGCGATGTGCGACGCGCTCGCGAAGACCGGGCGCCCCATCGTCTACTCGCTGTGTGAGGGGGGCCGGACGACGCCGAAGGTGTGGACCTGGGGCGCGCCGGTCGGCAATCTGTGGCGCACCACCGGTGACATCTCCGACAAGTGGTCCAGCAGGATCGGCAAGGCGCAGGAGAACCGCGTCCTCGACGGCTACGCCGGGCCCGGTCACTGGAACGACCCCGACATGCTCGAAGTGGGCAACGGCGGCATGACCGGGACGGAGTACCGCACCCATTTCGGCCTGTGGGCGATGATGTCCGCGCCGCTGCTGATCGGGAGTGACCTGCGCAAGGTGTCCGACGCGGATCTCGCCGTCCTCACCAACGCCGACGTGATCGCGCTCGACCAGGACACGGCGGGCAGGCAGGCGGCGGTGCTCAGTGCCGTCGGCGGTCTGGTGGTCTACAACAAGGTGCTGGCCAACGGCGACCGCGCGGTGGCGCTGTCCAACGAGACCGGCGCGACGGCGGCCATCGCCACCACCGCGTTCGCGCTCGGCCTCGGCGGCTCCGCTTCGTACACTTTGAAGGACCTCTGGACGAAGCCTCGCGCACGACCACCAGCGCTTCGGTGCCGTACCGGGTTTCGCGAGCGTCGGGCGGCTCGGTGACGCGCTACGAGGCCGAGTCGGCCACCCTCTCGGCGGGGGGCACGGTGGACGCCGACCACGCCGGGCACTCCGGCACGGGTTTCGCCAACGCCACCAACGCCGTCGGCAGTTACGGCGAGTGGACGGTGACGGCCGCGGCCGCCGGAGCCGCGTCGCTGTCCTTCGGCTACGCCAACGCAACCGCGGCCACCCGGCCGGTCGACCTCTCGGTGAACGGCCAGGTCGTCGCGAGCGGCGTCACCTTCCCGGCCACCGGCGCGTGGACCACGTGGAGCGCGCTCACCCGGACGGCCTCGCTGACGGCGGGGGCGAACACCGTCCGCGTCACGGCGACGACCGCCGACGGCCCTGCCAACCTCGACTACCTGGACGTCTCGGCTCCCTGACCACCTCCGGTGCCATGAACGGTCCGTTCATGGCGCTTGGTCGTGAGGGGCGGTCTCGGCGGACGTACTGCCGTGAGATCGATATAAGGTAAGGGTAAGCGTGCCTTATATCTCAGTTTCGTGGTTTTCTGTGGGGGAAAAGTAAGTGTTAGCGTGGCGGTATGGAAGCGGCGCGGAATGCTGAGGCCGTGCGGTGGGCGGTGTCGCGGTTGTCGTCCCGCCTGCGGGCCCAGCAGTCCGGCGGTGAGCTGCCGCTGACCAGGGTGGCCGCGTCGGTGCTGGCGAACCTCCGGCACGGTGGGCCGCTCACGGTCACCGCGCTCGCGGCGATCGAGGGGCTGCAGCCGCAGTCACTCACCCGGGTGCTGCACACGCTCACCGCCGAAGGGCGGGTTTCCCGCAGTCCCGACGACCACGACCGCCGGGCCCAGCGGCTCGCGATCACCTCGGCCGGGCGGGCCGCGCTCGATGTGCACGTCCGGGACGGCAACCGCTGGCTCGCCGGGGCGATGGACGCCGCGCTGACCCCGGCCGAGCGTGAGATCGTGCGCGTCGCGGCCGGTCTGCTGCTTCAGGTCGCCGAGCACGACGGCGACGGGGAAGGCGACGGGGACGACGACGGGGATGCGGCAGGGCGCGGTTAGCGTCCCTTCCCGCGAACTGGCCGTCGGGGAGTGGCGCTTACGGGGTTTTGCGGTGTGGGGTCACGAGGTGGGCGAAGCGTCTGGTGAAGGTGTGGACGTCGCCTGGCCAGCGGGCCGATAGGTAGTTGCCGTCCTGGACGATGAAGGCGGGGCGGTCGTCTTCGGCGGTGTCGCGGGTGCGGCCGCTGCGCTTGGTCGCGTCGTCCGGTGGTGCGTCGAGGAAATCCGCGTGCGTGGCCAAAGCTCGGGTGACTTCCTGCTGCACCGACATGTAGCCGTCCGGTTGGTCCGGGCCCTCCAGATACGTTCGGTAGTAGTCGCGGTCCCAGAACCGGGTCCAGCGGGCTACCTGCCATGCCGTGTGCTCCAGCTGCCAGGTCAGCGCTGTGGTGAGACGGCCGTGGAGTACTGAGCGGCCCGTGTCCGGGTTGATGCTGCGCGCCGCCAGCAGCGTGCCGTGGCAGATCGCCGCCACCGGCAGGTCCCGCTGGAACGCCGTCGCCACCAGACCTTGCAGGACCGGGCTCTCGAGGTACTCCCGCATGCCCCGCGCCCGGTGTCCGCCCGGCAGCAGCATCCCGTCGAACTCGCCGAGAGCGACCTGGTCCCACCGCTCCGGCGCGCGCCACTCCGGACTTTCCAGCAACGCCGAGTGCGCCGCCCTGGCCGCCGCGTCCGCCCGCAGCACCCGGCCGACGGCGACGAGCCTGCGCAACCCCGGAATCCACCCCCACGGATCCAGCCCCACCCCCGTGACCATCAGCTCGTCACACCGCGCCTGCTTGCCGTCCGGAGTCGCGAACACCACCTCGTGCCCGGCCTCGCTGAGCCCCTGCCAGCTCACCGCGACCTCGGATGGATCCGAGTCCTGCTGCGGCACCGGGACCACCACACGCGCCACGGGCATCCCTCCGGTCGTCGGCCAAGCCCTCAGTGGGCCTGCCGCAAAACGAAAAAGGGCTGAACCCGCAGGTCCAGCCCCCTCTGTCGGGATGACAGGATTTGAACCTGCGACCCTCCGCTCCCAAAGCGGATGCGCTACCAAGCTGCGCCACATCCCGATCACCCCGTACGCGCCGGGGCGGTGTGTGAATACCCTAGCGCCTCACGCTAAGCTGACTCCGCACCCGGTCCTCCGGGAGCGCGCGGGTGTAGCTCAATGGTAGAGCCCTAGTCTTCCAAACTAGCTACGCGGGTTCGATTCCCGTCACCCGCTCACGAGTGAGCGAGCCTCGCCCCTGCCCCTGAAGGTCACCTTCACGGCGTATTACGCTGTGAAGGTGGCCTTCAGGGGCACTTGGGGCTAATCGGGCGGGGTGGGCTGGAGTTTGCGGTTGGGGGCCGCGTCGGCGTCCAGGTGGGTGGCGATCAGGTCCAGGAGACTTTCCGTGTCCACCGGCTTGGTCACGTAGTCGTCCGCGCCCGAAGCGAGGGTGCGGGCCTTGTCCTCGGCCGTCGCCTTCGCCGTCACCGCGATCACCGGCAGGTCTTCGTGGGCCGCCATCTCGCGGATCGCCGCGATCGTGGCGTTGCCGTCGAGTTCCGGCATCATCACGTCCATCAGCACCAGCGCCGTGTCTTCGTGCCGCTCCAGCGCCCGGATCCCCGCGACGCCGGTGCCGGCGTAGATCACTTCGAGCCCGTGCTGCTCCAGGACGGCTGCGAGCGCGAAGACGTTCCGGGCGTCATCGTCGACGATCAGCACTTTCTCGCCGCGGAACCGGTCGGTCGGCGCTATCGGTCGCGGTGCGGGCGCGGGCGCCAGCACCAGCGGGACGCCGTCGGCCGCTGGGGAGATCGGCGTCGCCAGGTTCGCCGCGCCGACCGGGAGGTAGAGGGTGAACGTGCTGCCCGCGCCCGGTTCGCTCTGCACCCGCAGCTCCCCGCCGAGCAGCTCCGTCAGCTGCAGGCTGATCGACAGGCCGAGCCCCGTTCCGCCGTACTTGCGGCTCGTGGTGCCGTCGGCTTGGCGGAAGGCGTCGAAGATGATCGCCAGCTTGTCCGGCTGGATGCCGATCCCGGTGTCCTCGACGGCGAACGCGATCACGCCCGGCGCGGCGCGCAGGTTCTCCTGCTCGACCTCCTCGCGCCCGGCCATCCGGATGTGCAGCCGCACCCCGCCCTCGCCGGTGAACTTCGTCGCGTTCGACAGCAGGTTCCGCAGCACCTGCTGCACCCGGTGCTCGTCGGTGTGCACACTCGCGGGTATCGGCGGCTCGATCACGACGGCGAACTCGAGGCCCTTGTCCGCGGTCAGCGGACGGCAGAGCGACTCGACGTAGTCCACCAGTTCCGGCAGCGCGACGTCGGACATCTGCAGGTCCAGGTGCCCTGCCTCGACTTTCGCCAGGTCGAGGATGTCGTTGATCAGCTGCTGCAGGTCGCTGCCCGCCGAGTAGATCGTCCTGGCGAACTGGATCTGCTTGTCGCTCAGATTGCCCTCGGGGTTCTCCGACAGCAGTTTCGCCAGGATCAGCGAGCTGTTCAGCGGCGTGCGCAGCTCGTGCGACATGTTCGCCATGAACTCGGACTTGTACTGCGACACGATCGTCAGCTGCCCGGCCCGTTCTTCGAGCTCTTGGCGTGCCTGCTCGATCTCGCTGTTCTTGACCTCGATGTCGCGGTTCTGCTGCGCCAGCAGAGCCGCCTTCTCGGCGAGCTCGGTGTTGGACCGGCGCAGTTCCCCTTGCTGCGCCTGCAACTGCTCGGACCGCGCCCGTAGTTCCTGTGCCAGGCGCTGGGATTCGGTGAGCAGCGCCTCGGTGCGCGAGTTCGACTGGATCGTGCTGACGTTGACGCCGATGGTCTGCCGCAGCTGCTCCAGGAGGTCCTGGTGCACCGCGCTGAACTCGTTGACCGAAGCCAGTTCCAGCACGCCGAGCACCTCGCCCTGGAACAGCACGGACAGCACGATGACGTTGACCGGCGCGGCCGAGCCGAGGCCGGACGAGATCCGCGCGTACTGCGGCGGCGCGGCGGTGACCAGGATCGTGCGCCGGTCCACCGCGGCCTGGCCGATGAGCGACTCGCCGAGCCGGAACCGCAGCCCGGCCTGCGACTGCGCGAGCCCGTAGGTCGCGATGCACTCGAGGACCGTGCCGTCCTGTTCGTCCTCACGGGCCAGGAAGAACGCGCCCTGCTGCGCGCTGACCAGCGGGGTCAGCTCGCTGAGGATCAGCGACGCCACCGACGCGAGGTCGCGGTGGCCCTGCATGAGCCCGGACAGCCGCGCGAGGTTGGTCTTCAGCCAGTTCTGCTCGCGGTTGGTCCTCGTGGTCTCCTTGAGGTTCGCGATCATCTGGTTGATGTTGTCCTTGAGCTCGGCGACCTCGCCCGAAGCGTCCACGGTGATGTGCCGGGTCAGGTCGCCCGCGGTCACCGCCGTCGCGACCACCGCGATCGCCCGCACCTGCGCGGTGAGGTTGCCCGCCAGCTGGTTGACGCTCTCGGTGAGCCGCTGCCAGGTCCCGGACACGCCCTCGACCTCGGCCTGGCCGCCCAGCACGCCGTCGGTGCCGACCTCGCGCGCGACGCGCGTGACCTCCGAAGCGAAGCCCGAGAGCTGGTCGACCATGGTGTTGATGGTCGTCTTGAGCTCCAGGATCTCCCCGCGCGCCTGGACGTCGATCTTCTTGGTCAGGTCGCCCTTCGCGACCGCGGTCGTCACGGTCGCGATGCCGCGGACCTGGCCGCTGAGGTTGTCGGCCATGACGTTGACGTTGTCGGTGAGGTCCTTCCAGGTGCCGCCCACGTTCGGCACCCGCGCCTGGCCGCCCAGGATGCCCTCGGTGCCGACCTCGCGGGCCACGCGGGTGACCTCGTCGGCGAACGCGCGCAGCGTCTCGACCATCCCGTTGATGGTCGCGGCGAGCGCGGCGACCTCGCCCTGTGCCTCGATGGTGATCTTCTTGCCGAGGTCGCCGCCCGCGACCGCGGTCGCGACCGTGGCGATGCTGCGGACCTGGCCGGTGAGGTTGTCGGCCATGACGTTGACGTTGTCGGTGAGGTCCTTCCAGGTCCCGGCGACGCCGCGGACCTGGGCCTGCCCGCCGAGCTTGCCCTCGGTGCCGACCTCGCGGGCGACGCGGGTGACCTCGTCGGCGAAGGCGGAGAGCTGGTCGACCATGGTGTTGATGGTGTTCTTGAGCTCCAGGATCTCGCCGCGCGCGTCGACGTTGATCTTCTGGGTGAGGTCGCCTTTGGCGACGGCGGTGGTGACCTGGGCGATGTTGCGGACCTGGTCGGTCAGGTTGTTGGCCATGAAGTTGACCGAGCCGGTGAGGTCGAGCCAGGTCCCGGCGACGCCCGGCACCTCGGCCTGGCCGCCGAGCCTGCCCTCACTGCCGACCTCGCGGGACACCCGGGTGACCTCGTCGGCGAACGACGAGAGCTGGTCGACCATGGTGTTGAGCGTGTTCTTGAGCTCCAGGATCTCGCCGCGCGCGTCGACGTTGATCTTCTGCGACAGGTCGCCCTGCGCCACCGCGGTCGCCACCTGGGCGATGTTGCGGACCTGGTCGGTCAGGTTCGTGGCCATCAGGTTGACCGAAACCGTCAGGTCGCGCCACGTCCCGGCCGCGCCGGGGACCTCGGCCTGGCCGCCGAGCCTGCCCTCGCTGCCGACTTCGAGCGAGACGCGGGTGACCTCGTCGGCGAAGGCGGAGAGCTGGTCGACCATGGTGTTGATGGTGTTCTTGAGTTCGAGGATCTCGCCGCGTGCGTCGACGTTGATCTTTTGCGTGAGGTCGCCCTTGGCGACGGCGGTGGTGACCTGGGCGATGTTGCGGACCTGGTCGGTCAGGTTCGTCGCCATGAAGTTGACCGAGTCGGTCAGGTCGCGCCAGGTGCCCGACACGCCCGGGATCTCGGCCTGGCCGCCGAGCCTGCCCTCGGTCGCGATCTCGCGCGCCACGCGCGTCACCTCGGTCGCGAACCGCGACAGCTGGGTGAGCAGGCCGTTCATCGTGCTCGCCAGCTCGGCGTACCGGCCCTGCAGCGGACGCCCGTCCAGCTGCAGCGCCATCGGCTGGGACAGATCGCCCTCGGCGACCGCGCCCAGCACCCGGTTCAGCTCGATGGTGGGGCGGCTCACGTCCTCGATCAGCCCGTTGACGACCTCGACCGCGGTGGCCCAGCCGCCCGGCCCGATCTCGGTGGTCACCCGCTCGGTGAGCCTGCCCTCCTGGCCGACCGCCCCGCGCACCCGCAGCAGCTCGGTGACCAGCCGCTGGTTGCGCTCGGCGATGTCGTTGAACGCGGTGGCGAGCTGCGCGGTGACGCCGTCGCCGTGGGCGACGAACCGCCGCCGGAAGTTGCCGTCCCCCAGGTCACGCACCGCGTTGAGCAGGCGTTCCAGCGTCGCTTCGTCGGCCGCGGCGCCGCCGGCCGTACCGGGCCGGGATTCCGTCGTCATCTGTGTTGACCCTCTCCGCCACGCATGTCTAGCCATGGTCGCCGAACCAGCGTCCCACGATTCGCCCTACACTTCGAGCCAGTCCGCCCGCTCACGCTGCGCTAACCCGAGGCAGGAGGTTGGGGAATGGTGACACGGCCCGTCCCGGCCTCCACCGCGCTCCCACCGGAGACGGCGGCCGGGCATCCGAAGGACGCCCTGCCGGACACCGCGCTGTTCTGGCGCGCGTTGCTGGAGGACGTGACCGACGCCGTCCTCCTGCAGGACGCCGAGGGCGCGCTGTGCTGGTCGAACCGCGCGGCGGCCGAGTTGTTCGCCCACGGCACCGGGCATCCCCAGGTGATCCCCGAAGCCGACGGCACCGGTCGCGTCGAGTACGCCGGACGGCGGCTGCCCGCCCGGTTCCGCGAGCTTCCCGGGGGCTGGCGCGCCTGGACGGTGACAGCGCTTCCCGATCCGGTGCGGGGTCTGCGGGTGGAGGAGTTCCTCACCTCGGCGGGGCAGCGCCTCGGCGCGGCCAGGGGCAGGCACGGCACGGCCCGGCTGATCGCGGAACTCGCCGCCGCGGGCCTGGCCGACTGCGTTTTCGTGCTGCTGCCGACCACCCGCGGCCGCTGGGAGTGGTGGAGCTGCGACCGGGCCGGGAACCTCGGCCACGGGCGGATCCGCCGCGCACAGCCGGAACTCACCCCGGTGATCGCCCGCACGTTCTCCGCCACCGGCCAGCCGGAGTGCTGGACCGTGCCCGCCGCGGAGGTCGCCACCCTGCCCGCGATCGTCGCGGACCGGCTGGAGGACCAGGACCAGGTTTCCGTGGTGTCGCTGGGACTCGAAGGCGGCTCCGGCGTCACCGGCGCGGTGCTGCTCGGCCGCCGCGGCGCCGCGGCCGTCCGGGACGAGCAACTGCGCGCGGTCGCCGATTTCGCGCGGGCG
>NZ_JAYMZS010000047.1:48774-63029 GCF_035828755.1 Amycolatopsis sp. H20-H5
TGGCCCGTGCCCGCCGAGCGTTACGCCCGGCAGGAAGACGCGACCCGGGGTCTCGAGACCTCGCTGCACCCGCGGGAGCCGCCGGAGGTCGACGGCGCCCGGTTCGAGATCTGGTACGAGCCCTCGGGCGGGCCGCTGACGGTCGGCGGCGACTTCTACGACGTGCTGCCCCGCGAGGACGGCAGCGCGCTGGTGGTCCTCGGCGACATCTGCGGGAACGGCGCCGAGGCCGCCGCGCTCACCGGCCGCGTCCGGCATTCCCTCGCCGCGCTGAACCTCGTGGAACGCGACGGGCCCACCTTGCTGCGTCAACTCAACCAGCTGCTCATTTCCGCGGGCAGCAGCAGGTTCGCGACGCTCGTCCTCGGCTCGATGGCCCGCTCGCCCAGCGGCGGCCTCCGGCTGACGCTGGCCTCCGGCGGGCATCCCGCGCCGCTGGTGGTGCGCCGCGCCGGCGGTGTCGAGGAGATCAGCCTGCCGGGCACGCTGGTGGGCATCTCTCCGCAGGCGAGGTTCGCCGAGGCGGTCACCGACCTCGCCGAGGGCGACGTCTGCCTCCTTTACACGGACGGCATCACGGAAGCCAGGAGCAGGCTGAGCCCGGCGGAGCTCTACGGCGACGAGCGGCTGCAGGAGCTGCTCGCGGGCTGCGCCGGGCAGCCGGGGCGGGTCATCGTCCAGCGTGTGCGTGACGCGATGGTGGAGTGGCTCGGCACCACCGGGCACGACGACATCGCCGTGCTGGCCATCGAATGTGTGGGAACGGGCGCTTGACCCCGCGGTTCGCCGACCACGCAGGAGTTTCCGCGCACCTGTCCCTGCTCAGTGACCACCGATTGGGTGAGCTGCTGGCGCGAGCGCGTCCGATCGGGGCGGGCATCGGCGGCACGTCCGCGCTGCTCGAGATCGGGGGAGTGCGCGTCTTCGTGAAGCGGATTCCCTTGACAGAGCTGGAAAAACGCCCGGAAAACGTGCGGTCCACGGCGAATCTGTTCGGGCTTCCCACCTGGTGCCAGTACGGCCTGGGCTCGCCGGGGTTCGGCGTCTGGCGTGAGTTGGCCGCGCACCTGCTGACCACCGGCTGGGTCCTCGCGGGGGAGCACCAGGGTTTCCCGCTGCTGCACCACTGGCGGGTCCTGCCGGTGCAGTCGGGCGCCGCCGCGCTGCCCGAGGAACTGGCTGATGTCGACAAAGCGGTCGGGTTCTGGGGCGGCTCGACGGGCGTTCGCGAGCGGATCGAGGCGATCAAGGAGTCCGCGGCGAGCGTCGTGCTCTTCCTCGAGTACTTCCCGCACACGCTCGCCGAGTGGCTGCGAGACCGGCGCGACGACGCGCCGCTCGACTGGGTGGAGCAGGGTCTCCTGTCAGGCATGGCCGCGATGAATTCCCGCGGCCTGCTGCATTTCGACACTCATTTCGAGAACATCCTGACCGACGGGCGGCGGCTCTGCTTCGCGGACTTCGGCCTCGCCCTGAGCTCCCGTTTCGAGCTGTCGGCGGCCGAGTCCGGGTTCTTGACGGCCCACCGGGACTACGACCAGGGCTACACGCTGACCGCGCTGGTGCACCGCCTGATCGCGGCCTCGCACGGCGAAACCGATCTCGCCGAGCGGGTGCGGGGGTTCGCCTCGGGCGGGGATCCGGTGAGTCTCCCGGAACCGGCCGCGGTGCTCGTCAAACGCTACGCACCGGTCGCCGTCGTGTTAGGCCGGTTCCGCCGGGATCTGCTGGCCGAGGGCCTGACGGCGCCGTATCCGGCCGACGACGTCGAAAAGGCACTGACGCGCTCCCGCTGCCCGGGGGCACGATGAACCCGTTGGGGTGATCTGTCACGGGCCGTGGACGCTGGTCGAGGCGGACTTCGTCCGAGGTCGCACTCTGACATCGTTTCCCAGCATCCGCACCGATCTCCGTAACGTCGGCGGCATCGTGGTCGACGAGGAAGTGTGACCGGCAACGGTTTGGTCTCCAGCCGCGACCCGGACAAACCTGCCCGCGCCGGGAAAACCGGTTGGCGCGGCGGGCGCGCCGGGAGGATCCTGGTGGCCTCGGAAGAACCCGGTCATGCGGTGAAGGAGGTGTCGTGATGACCGTGCACGCCAGGCGTTACGGGCGCCACTGCCGTGAGCATTTCGACGCACAGGGCCGTCCGATCCCGCACCCGCCCACCGAAACCACGAGCGGCGACGCCCCGCCGCCCGAGGCCGTCGACCCGGCGCCGCCCTCCGGCGACACCCCGCCCGCCACTGTCCCGGATCTCTGAGAGCCCCTCACGAGATCGACCCTCGGCGCGGCAAGGCACCAAGCCGCTGCCCCTGAAGGCCACCATCACGGCGTTAGACGCCGTGATGGTGGCCTTCAGGGGCACTCGGAGCGAGGGCCGGACGCGGTCAGCGGAGGGTTCGCCGGTACCAGACCCGCCGCGGTCCCGGCAGGCCGATCCGCGCGATCAGGTCGGTCAGCACCGTGCCGATGACCAGCCAGACGATCGCCGCGAGCCCGTCGTTGAGCAGGGTCCGCAGCTTGACGCCGTCCGGGGTGAACAGGTCCCGCAGGCCCAGTGAGACCCCGGCGGACCACGAGTCGATCAGTTGCGCGAACCCGTTGCGCAGATTGGCCTCGCCGAAGACCAGCACGATGTGCACGGCCAGCACCAGCGCGAAGAGCACGCACACGAACTGGATGAGCGCGTTGACCGTGCGCACCACCCTGATCCGCGGGTGCGGGCGCTCGACGATCCGTTCGTTCTCCTCCAGCGGCACCCGGCGCGGCGGGATCGGCTCCTCGGGATAGGTCATGGCCCACTCCGTTCTTCCGTCGGCGGTCCTCCCGCCGGGAACTCGGGTCGTGCGGGGTCAGTCGTCCTGCGGGCCCTGACCGCCCTGGTTCTGTTTGCCGCCCTTGGTCTTCTTCGGCCCCTTCGACTTGCCCGGGGCCGACTTGTCCGAGGCCGGGACGCGCGCGGTCACCGGCACCTGCTCGGTCACCACCTCGGTCGCGGGCGACGTCACGGTGACCTGTGCCGGCGGCGGCGTCGTCGGCGTAGTCGTCGGTGAAGACGCCGTTGTCGACTCCGGCGCGGCCGGAGTGAGCCGGTCGTTGGTCGCGCCGTCGTCCTGCGCGCCCCACCGCACGCCGCCGACCAGCGGGAGCCGCGCGCCCGGCGCGCCGGTCGCGGCCAGCGTGCGCGGGCGGAGCGGACGCCGCCGGGCAGCGGGCACCGGTGCGCCTCCCTCCTGGAACGCGAGGGCCACGTCCGCGGCGGCGGGCCGGTCCTCGGCGCGCCGGGCGGTCATCCCGCGCAGCGTTCGCGCCCAGCCCGGCGGCAGGCCGCCCGGGACCCGGGGCGGCCGGTGCAGCCTGCCGACGGCGGACTCCACCGGCGAGCCCAGGTACTCCCGGGTGCCGGTGAGGCATTCGAGCAGCACCAGGCCCAGCGCGTAGATGTCGGCGGCCCGGCCGGCGTCCTCGCCGAGCACCTGCTCGGGCGCCATGTACGCGGCCGTGCCGATCACCGCGCCGATCTCCGTCACCCGTGTGGTGCCGAAAGCGCGGGCGACGCCGAAGTCACTGATCAGCGGGCCGTGGCCGGCCAGCAGGATGTTGGCGGGCTTGAGATCCCGGTGGGTCACGCCGAGCGCGTGGACGTGGGCCAGCGCGGTCGCGAGCTGTGTCGCCAGGTCCGCCACCTCGGGCAGGGTGAACGGTCCGGTGGCGAGCCGCTCGGCGAGGTTGGGCCCGTCGACCAGGTCCATCGCGAGGTAGGCGTGCCCGTGGTCGACGTCCGCGTCGTGCAGTGCGACGACGCCGGGGTGCCGGATCCCGCGCAGGATCCGGATCTCCTGCGCCTGCCGCCGTTCCTCCACCGCGGCCGCGCCCTGGTGGAACAGTTTGAGCGCGACAGGCCGGTCCCGGTGCCGGTCGTGCGCGCGGTAGACACGCGCCGTCGAGCCTTCGCCGAGTAGCCTGCCGACCTGGTATCGGCCGGCGACGAGCCACGGGCGGGGGTCCGGGTCGTAGGCCCCGAGGGTGAAGCGAGGCTCGGTGTCGGCGGTGTCGTCAGGCGTGTCCGAGCGCGCTTCCGCGTCGTTCATCGGCGTGCTACCTCCGTCTCACCGGTCGGAGACCGGATTACCCCGATCGGGGGGCGGCGAAACACGGTTGCCGGGCCGGATCGCCAGGCGGATTTCTCCCTGCTCGACGGTGATCATGCCGCCCCGCTCACCGCCCGTTTCCCGGACACCGTGCCCCACGGCGTGGCGCTCCGCCGTCGGGCTCGGCGACGAGAACGAGGTGTTCGTCAGTACGTCTTTTCCGCCGCCATGGCGCAAGCGCTCGACCCGGCCGTGACGCTCGCGTCCTCGGACGCCGTCGCCAAGGTCCGCGAACTCAAACGGGAGAACGGAAAGGGAATCTGGCTTTGTGGCGGGGGCGGGCTCGCCGCCGCGCTGGTCACCGAGATCGACAAGCTGGTCGTCGAGATCCACCCCGTGGTCGCCGGCGCCGGGATCCGGTTGTTCACCGGTGATTTCCAGCCCTCGAGGTGGGAGCTGACCGACAGTCACGTCTTCGCCAGCGGGGTCGCGGCGATGACCTCCGCGCCGCGCCGGACGTCCTGAGCCCCGCGCGCAACCTGGGCGGCCGTGGGACGTCCTCCTGACCATGAAACCGATCCGGTGGGCGGCCCTGGCGGCGGCCGTGTTTGTCGTGCTCGCCCTGTCCGCCCCGCCGGCGGGCGCGGCCACTGTGGTGCCGAAGGGTTTCGCGCCCGCGTCGACGAGCTGGCTCGGGCCGCAGCGGGGGTTCGTGCTCGGCTACGCGCCGTGTGGGAAGGGCGCGCAGTGTCCGGCCCTGCTCGCCACCGGCGACGGCGGCGGGAGCTGGACCAGGCTCGGCGCGCCGCCGGTTTCGTTGCCCGCCAGTCACAATCACGTCAAACTGACCATGGTGGACGAACGCGTCGCCCTGGTTTCTGACGGTGTTCACGTCCTGGCCACCTCCGACGCCGGGCGGCACTGGTCTCCGATCGCGCTGGCCGGAGCCCGGGAACCGTTCTATATCTCCAAGATCGCGCAGACCGGCGGCCGCGTGTTCGCCCTGCTCACCACCTACGGCAAGGGCGCCGGCTCGACACGGCTGTACGCGGGTGCGGCGCGGTCACCGGTGCTCACGCCGGTGCCGGGCTTCGTGGCGACCGGCGGCCTGACCTACGGCGACCTCGCCACCGAAGGCGGGCTTCAGGTCGCGCTGGGCAGCGACTACGCGGGTGAAAAGTACTGGACCTCGCGTGACGGCCTGACCTTCAGCCGGGCCTCGGCGCCGTGCCCGGCCGCCTCCACAGCCTCGCTCGTGGGCGTCCGGCAGGGCGAGGTGCTCGCGCTGTGCAGCGGCAGCGCCGGATCGCCCCAGCCGGGCTCGTCCGTTCGCCAGCTCTGGCACGCGCCCCGCCTCGGCGGCCGGTTCACCGGCACCTCGCAGGCGCCTGTGCTCGGCATCACGCAGAGTTTCAGCGCGGCCTCGGCGCTGTCCGCGACCATCGCGGCGGAGGGCGGCGGCGCCGGATTCCTGCACAGCACGGTCGACGGCGGCCGGAGCTGGACGTCGACGCTGCTCAGCGAGCGGGGCCTCGGGCTGTTCGATCTCGACTTCCCCGCCGAGCGGGTCGGGGTGGTCGTCGACGGCATGCCAGGGGCGGCCGACGGCTCGGCCGTCTATCGGACGATCGACGGCGGGATCACCTGGAGTGAGCTCACGTTCGACTGATCGTGTCGGCCCTCTCGGGTGATCTCCGCAGGTGGCGGATGCCCTGTGGCGAGGTTCACTTGACGAACGCCTTGTCGTAAGGTGAGTACTGTCTGTTGTCGGACGTGGAGCCATCAGGACCAGGGTAAGGGCCGCCGATGGCTGAAGGGTGGAGCTGATCCATGACCTCTGAGGACCTCCGGTCCGAGTCGGAACCGGCCGTCGTCGCGCTTGATTACACCAAGGCGAGCCTGGCCCGGCTGTCCGACGCGATGCTTGGCGGGCACGACCACTACGAGGTGGACCGGGCGGCGATGCGGCAGGTCATGGCGATCGCGCCGGACTTCCCGTCGATGGCCGTGGAACACCGCGCCTGGATGATGCGGGTCATCCGGTTCCTGGCGGCGGGCCGGGGGATCGACCAGTTCCTCGATCTCGGTTCCGGGCTGCCCACCTCGGAGAACACCCATGAGGTCGCTCAGAAATACAACCCCGACGCGCAGGTCGTCTACGTGGACAACGATCCGGTCGTGCAGGTGCACGGGCGGGCTTTGCTGGAGGAGAACGAGCTCACTCACGTCTCGGGCGCCGACCTGACCAAGCCGGAGGTGGCGCTCACCGACGAGGTCATCACGCGGCAACTGGACTTCGGCCGTCCGATGGGCCTGATCCTCTGTTCGATCGTGCACCACATCGACGATTTCGAGCGGGCGCGCCACATCGTGCGCGCCTACGTCGACGCGCTGGCCCCCGGCTCGTATCTCCTGCTCACGCACCAGTTCGACCCGGCCGACGGGTCGGACGGCAGTCAGCTCGCGCAGAAACTGGAGGCCCGGTTCCAGGGCACCGGCTTCGGCAGCGTGTACCGCGGCCGCGAGGAGATCGAGTCCTTCTTCGAGGGCCTGGAAATGATCCCGCCCGGCCTCGGCCCCCTGCACAAGTGGTGGCCGGACGGCCCCCGGCTCAGCGGCTTGAGCGCGCTCAGCGAGACCGTGCTCGGCGGCGTCGCCCGCAAGCCCTGACGCGTCTTTTTCCGAAAGAAACCCCTGGTGGGGATTCTTTCAAGGTCAATCTGGTCAGATACCTTGTTAGTTTCCTTCCTCGGGACTACCGTCCAGTAGCAATGAATTGGGAAGCGCCCGTGACGGCGGTCCGATCGCTCAGCCGCGTCCGGTTTCCCGGCATGACTGGATTAGAGCTAACCCTCGCGGGTGAAGTCCGTTCCGAGTTCCTGGAAGGGTGGTCATCGATGAGGTCACGTCCACGCAGGTTCGCCGCCGCACTGGCGGTCGCACTCGCCGCCGCGACGGTCAGCGCGACACCCGCGACCGCGGAAACGCCGCCCCCACCGCAAAACGATGCCTTCTACCAGCCACCGAGCGGGTACGAGTCGGCCCCGCCGGGGACCGTGCTGCGGTCACGGCCGATGGCGATCGCCGCGTTCGGCGCGCTGCCGCAGCAGGTGCGGGCGTGGCAGCTGCTCTACCGGACGACCGACACCCAGGACCGGCCGCAGGCCACCGTCACCACGGTGCTCCTGCCCGCCGGGGCCAAGCCGTCGAAGTCGCGGCCGTTGCTCTCCTACCAGGTCGCGGAGGACAGCGCCGCGCCGCAATGCGCGATCTCGTACCAGCTGCGCACCGGCGCGGGGAACGCGAACATCGTGGCCCAGGCGGAGATCCTGCTCATCGACGCCGCCGTGCGGCAGGGCTGGGCGGTCAGCGTTCCTGACTACGAGGGCCCGAAGAGTGCTTACGTGGCAGGAAAACAGGCCGGGCAGGCGGTGCTGGACGGAATCAGGGCGGCGGAGACCTTCACCCCGCTGGGGCTGAACGGCACCCAGACCGACGTCGGGCTGTGGGGCTATTCAGGGGGTGCGCTGGCCTCGGGCTGGGCCTCGGAACTGCAGCCGGGCTACGCGCCGGAGCTCGACCTCAAGGGCGTGGCCGAGGGCGGCCTGCCGGTGAACCCGCAGCACGTCCTGGCCGGCGCGAACGGCGGCTTGTTCGCCGGGATCGCCATGTCCGGGATCGCCGGGATCAGCCAGGCGTACCCGGAACTGCAGCAGTTCCTGGACACGTACCTGACCGCCGAGGGCAAGACGGCGCTGGCCAAGGCCCGCTCGCAGTGCAACGCCGACAACGCGCGGGACTTCGCGTTCAAGGACCTCTACCGGTACTTCACCATCGCGGACCCGCTCTCGCAGCCGGTGCCGCAGGCGGTGCTCGCCGCGAACGTGCTCGGGCGGCACACCCCGGCCGCGCCGCTGTTCGTCTACCACTCGGTGAACGACGAACTCGTGCCGCACGCTGACACCGACCGGGCCGTCGCGGGCTACTGCGCGAGCGGTGGCCAGGTGCGCTACCAGCGTGACATCCTCAGCGGGCACATCGCGCTGGTGATCACCGGCGCGCCGGACGCGCTCAACTGGCTGTCCGACCGTCTCGGCGGCAAGCCCGCCGCGGCCGGGTGCCAGACCAGGACCGTGGTCTCGTCGCTGGCCTCGCCGGGCGCACTCACGACACTGGGCTCGGTCCTCTACAACGACCTCCTCGCTCTCCTGGGCGCGCCGATCCGCTAGGTCCGAACTGCCCCTGAAGGCCACCATGACGGCGTTAGACGCCGTGAAGGTGGCCTTCAGGGACCGTTTACGCTGGCGGGGCATCGGTCGCGTCGGTAAGGAGCCAAGTCAGTGCGTGAGATCGCCGTCTTCAGCGGGAGTGCCCACCAGGAGCTGGCCAACGAGATCTGCGCGCAGCTGGGGGTCGAGCTGAGCCCGGTGCGGGTCCAGCGGTTCGCCAACGACTGCCTCGAGGTCCAGCTGCAGGCCAACTGCCGCGAGCGCGACGTCTTCGTCATCCAGCCGCTCGTCGCGCCGGTGCAGGAGCACCTCGTCGAGCTGCTGCTGATGCTCGACGCCGCCCGTGGCGCCTCGGCGTCGCGGATCACCGTGGTCATGCCGCACTACGCCTACGCCCGCTCGGACAAGAAGGACGCGCCGCGGATCTCGATCGGCGGCAGGCTGGTGGCCGATCTCATGGTGACCGCCGGTGCCGACCGGGTGCTGGCGATGACCCTGCACTCACCGCAGGTGCACGGGTTCTTCAGCGTGCCCGTCGACCACCTCCACGCGCTGCGCGAGCTCGCCGCCCACTTCCGCGGTTACGACCTCTCGAACACGACGGTCGTCTCGCCCGACCTGGGCAACGCGAAGGAGGCGTCGCACTTCGCGCGGCTGCTCGGCGTACCGGTGGCCGCGGGCGCGAAGCAGCGTTTCGCCGACGACAAGGTCAGCATCAGCTCGGTGATCGGCGAGGTGTCGGGCCGCGACGTCATCGTGCTCGACGACGAGATCGCCAAGGGCAGCACGGTCCTCGAACTCCTGGACAAGCTGCGCGACCTCGGCGCCCGCACGATCCGGGTGGCCTGCACACACGGGCTGTTCGCCTCCGGCGCGCTCAAGCGCATCGGCGACCAGCCGGACGTGACCGAGATCGTCTGCACCAACACGGTCCCGATCCGCGACGAAGAGCGCAGCCCGAAGCTCACGGTCCTGTCCATCGCCCCCGCCCTCGCCGAGGCCATGCGCCGGATCCACAACGGCGAGTCGGTCAGCGCCCTGTTCGACGCCTGACCCTCGCACCGCATCAAACTCGACTGTCCCTGAAGGCCACCTTCACGGCGCTTTACGCTGTGAAGGTGGCCTTCAGGGATCACTCAGCTGACGGCCCGCACCAGCACCGTCGAACCGCCGACCCGCACGCCGTCCTCGGTCTGCACCGAGAGCTGGCCGCGCAGGACACGACCGGCGCCGGGGGCGGCGCTGGCCGTCACCGTGGCGGGCACCGTCCACGTGCTGCCCGACGCGCGCACCGCGTTCGCGTCGGTCACCGCGACCGAGCCGAACGCCGGGTTCACGAACGTGTCGAGGTAGTCGAACGCCGTGGTGCCCGCGGGCACCGCGTAGCCGTCGACCAGCGCGATCCACTGACCGGCCGCCGGGTTGGCGATCGTCACCGACTCCTCCGAGTCGCCGTCCGCACTCTGGCCGGCGAGCACACAGGAACCGCTCGTGCAGTTGTAGACCGACAGGTCCAGGTCCGCCGTGATGTCCGCGGTGTTGCCGATCGTCGCGGTCAGCGAGGTCGACCCCGGGGTCACCGTGATCGGGTACTGCTGCTGCGCGCCCGCGGCGATGCTCGGCCGCTGGATGGACGCGCTGCCGAGCGGGCCACCGTTCAGCTTGCCGGTGAAGGCGCCGAGCGTGTTCGTCACCGTGTAGCTCCGCGCGAGCGGGGTGCCGAGCTGGGCCGACGCGATGTCGTCCGGGTCCGGTGAGATGGCCGTTCCCAGCACCGAGGCCGAGAGCGCGTACGGCGCACTCTCCACATCGGACGTACGCCGGGCTTCGACGACCAGTTCCCAGACGCCCGGAACCGGGTTCGCCACCGTGCGGCTGGTCGGCGTGCCGAGGGTGCAGCCGGCGCCGCCGTCGGGGTTGTAGCAGTTGGTCGTCGACGTCACGTCGAGCGGGACACCGGTCGGGTCGTAGCGCAGGAACCGCACCTGACCCTTGCCGGCGGGGCCACCGGCGTTCATGTCGACCTTCAGCGCGCTCGCGCCCTTCGGCACGTTGACGAAGATGCTCTTCGCCGTGTTGCGGGCGATCGTGCCCGAGGTGTCGAGTTTGTAGCCCTTCGAAGCCTCGAACTGCTGCGCCGCGAAGACCGTGTTCATGGTCTGCACGTCGATCCCGATGGTCAGCGGGTTGTCGAGGTAGAGCAGGGCCGAATGCGCGCCCGCCGTCTTCGGGTTCACCTTGACGTCGACCGTCACCGGCGTGTTCAGCGGCAGCTTCACCGTGGACGGCGAGGAGAACGTCCCGTCGCCGCCGACCCACCGCGCGAAGTACGTGACCGGCTTGGCCGACCCCGTGGTGCGGGTGATCGTGTACGTGCGGGTGTAGGACTTGCCGGGGACGACACCTTCGCGGTCGTGGATGCCGACGCCGGTGTTCGGCTTCGTCAGCAGTCCCGAAAGGACGGTGTGCACCTCGACCGAGGTGGAAACGGTGTCGGGCTTCGGGTTCAGCGAAAGCGCGACGAACGCCGCGGGGACGTTGAACAGGCCAGCGCCCTGGGCGTAGGCGTCGATGCCGTTGACGAACCGCGCGGTCGACTTGATCGCCGAACGCAGCTGTGCCACCGGCGGCCGCTGCCCGTTGTGCGTCGCCTTGTACGCGCTCACCAGCAGCGCGGCCGCGCCGGTGGCCTGCGGGGACGCCATCGAGGTGCCCTGCAGCATCGCGTAGCCGTGCGGCAGCGCGTACGTGCCGGCCACCACGGTCGGCTCTTCCCAGCGCGGGACGGTCGAGATCGCCGCGCCCGGCGCGACGATGTCGGGCTTGAAGCCGCCGTCCTCACGCGGGCCGCGCGAGGAGAAGGGGTGCAGCGACTCGGCGGCCTTGGTCTTCGAGCCGTAGTTGGAGAGCCAGGTCTCCTTGGTGATGTAGGAACCCACGCTGATCGCGTCGGTCGCCACCGAGGGGTCGCCCACCGAGTTCGCGCCCGCGCCGCTGTTGCCCGCGGAGATGAACAGCTGGACGTTGTACTCGGCGATCGTGCGGTTGTAGAGCTCCGCGCGGGCGTTGTTGCCGTCGTTGAGCGCGGGCAGGCCGCCGATCGAGATGTTGATGACGTCGGCGCCATGGCTGGCCGCGTAGACGACACCGTCGAGCAGGCCGCTGGCGGTGCAGGCCGCGGTCGTCAGGCAGACCTTGACCGCGAGCACCTTGGCGCCGGGGGCGGCGCCGTCCATCTTGCCGCCGAACAGGTCGTTGCCCGCCGCGATGCCCGCGACGTGCGAGCCGTGCTCCGCACCGGCGAGGCCGATGTTGACGTAGCCCGGCTTGTCGGTCTGCACGACGAAGGCCATCCGCTCGGCGACGTCGGTCGCCGGGTTGTCGGTGCCGAAGAAGCCGTAGTCGTAGTTGGTCTTGTAGTCGGTCATCGGCTTGTCGTCGGTGAAGTCACCGTTGTTGTTCAGGTCGACCCGCACCTGCTTGGTGGCGGGGTCGAGCAGCACGCCCCACGAGTCGGCGCGGTCGCCGTCGCGGTTGATGTCGCCGCCGGTCTCGCTGCCCGCGCCGCCGAGGTCGCCGGAGGTCTCGCTGAACAGGCCGAAGGTGTACGGGCCGCCGGTGGCGGGGGCGGTCCAGCTGCGGCCGTTCGAGGTGAACGTGCCGGTGTAGGTCTGCGTGGACTGCTTCACCCAGCTGCCGTCACCGGAGCCGACGGGCGCGTTCGCGTTGTACCAGTCGATGATCTTGCGCTCGCCGTGGCTGGTCGTGGCCAGCGCCGGGTTGTCGAGGTCGACGCCGGAGTCGAGCACGGCGACGGTGGTGTCCTTGCCGTCCCACTTCGGGAAGACCTGGCCGAACTGCGCGGCGTAGGTGTCACCGGTGGGCAGGTACGGGTTGACGCGCGGGGTGTTCGTGCCCGGAGCGGGCTGCGGCGACGGGTCCGCCGCGCCTTCCGGCTTCGGGTCGTCGCGCTGGATCAGGCCGTCGACGTCGACGGCGTTGACGCTCCCCAGTTTCGCCGCCTTCTCGGCCTTGGCGACCGGGATGGAGACCTTGACGTAGTCGAGCTTGGTGTCGGCGGACTGGATCACGCCACCGAGTGCCTTGAGGTCGTTCACCGCCGCGTCGGTCCTGCCCCGCTCGGCGGCGACCAGCAGTGTGACGTCCGGCTTCCCCGCCTTTTCGGCGTCGGCGACGAGCGCGCGGTCATGCTCGTCGAGGTCCTTGCCACCGGCTGCGCCGGCGGTCGGGCTGATGGCCTGCGTCGCCTCTTGGGCGAACACGGCAGGCGCGGCGATTCCGAGCGTGGATGCGCTCAGCGCGGTGGCTAGGACGGTGATCCCGGCCCGGCGTCTCCATCGTGATCTCTGGTCAGTCACTACTCGGCCCTTCGTGGGTGAACGTATGCGAGCAGTAGACAACGCGGGATCTTCTACAGCAATAAGACAGTTAGCCTATTGATCGCAATTAGACGTGAGCTGAACGGACTAAACCCCTCGGCGGTTAGGCGGCCACGTTTTCGCTCTCGATGGTGTTGGGGGAAAACTTTCCGGCACCCGATTCACCCTCCTGCGGACCCGGCCCAGCTGGCAGGCTGGGTCCATGAACGATCTTCTCCTGCGCCGTGTCCGGCTCGACGCGGCGAGGCCGCAGATGGACGTGGTGATCTCCGGCGGCCGCGTCGCGGCGATCACCGAAACGGGTGAGGCCCCGGCCGCCGCGCGGGTGATCAACGGTGACAGCGGCACGCTGTTGCCCGGCTTTGTCGACGCGCACGTGCATTCCGTGCAGTGGGCCGCCGCCCGGCGGCGGATCCCGCTCGGCGCCGCGAACTCCGCCGTCGAGGCCGTGGACCTCGTGCTCTCCCACCTGCTGGCGCATCCGACCGGGCCGGGTGAGCTGGTGCTGGGCGCCGGGTTCCGTGACGGCCTCTGGCCCGACAAACCGCACAAGGACCTGCTGGCGCGGGCGCTGCCCGGCCGCGCGGTCGCGTTGTTCAGCGCGGATCTGCACGCGTTGTGGCTCAGCCCGGCGGCGCTGAAACTGCTCGGCCGGGACCACCCGAACGGTCTACTGCTGGACAGTGAGTGCATGAGCGCCACGGGGGAGCTGCCGATCGCACCGGTGGACGTCCAGGACCGCTGGGTCCGTGAGGCCGCCGAGGCCGCGGCCGCGCGCGGTGTCACCAAGATCGTCGACTACGAGTTCGCCGACACCGTCGCGGATTGGTCTCGCCGCACGGAACTGGGCGAGCTGCCGGTGCGGGTGTCGTGTGTCATCGCGCGCTATCTGCTGGACCACGCGATCGAGCGCGGTCACCGGACCGGCGACGTCGTGGCCGGTACCGGCGGGCTGCTCAGCGTCGGGCCGTTCAAGCTGTTCGTCGACGGCTCGCTGAACACCCGGACGGCCTACTGCCACGACCCCTATCCGGGTGAAGACTCGCTGGGGAAACTGGAGCTTCCGCCAGCCGAACTGGTCCCGCTGATGCGGAAGGCCGTGGCCAACGGCCTGACCCCGGCGGTGCACGCGATCGGCGACCGCGCCAACACGATCGCGCTCGACGCGTTCACCGAGCTCGGCTGCGCGGGCCGGATCGAACACGCCCAGCTGCTCAGCCCGGACGACGTCGCCAGGTTCGCGGCGCTGGGCGTGGTCGCCGGCGTCCAGCCCGCGCACCAGCCCGACGACCGCGACGTCGCGGACCGCTATTGGGACGGCCGGACGGCGCGCGCCTTCCCGTACGCCGCGCTGCTGGCTTCGGGCGCCCTGCTGGAGATCGGCTCGGACGCGCCGGTGTCCCCCTGGACCCCTGGGACGGCATCGCCTCCGCGGTCAGCCGCACCGACGACGACCGCCCGGCCTGGCACCCGGAGCAGGCCATCCCGCTCGCCGCCGCCCTGCGCGCCTCCGCCGGTGGCCGGTCCGAGAT